>JAPLBU010000270.1 GCA_026392575.1 Actinomycetota bacterium
CTCCGAGGAGGGTGGCACCGCGAACTCGCGCTCCTCGTCGGCGAATGCCACCGCATATTCGCTGGGCAGACCGGCGCCACCGAACTCCGCCGGCAGGGAAATGGCGCCGTATCCAGCGTCGAAGCGCTTGCGCCGGTATTCGCGTACCCGGTCGAGGTAGGCAGTCTCCTCGTCATGGGACATCGACAGGAAGATCGCCAGCCGCGGGTCGCCCTCGCCCCAGACGAGCACCTCTTCCGCCTTGGGCGATGCCACACCGGCCAGCCACTGACGCACATCGGCACGCCATGCCTCGAGGTGGGCGGGATCGTGGTCGGCCACGGTCAGGCTCCTTCTGCCATGAGCACCGTGCAGGCACTGATGCCCGGGGCTCCGTAGACGTGCGTCAATCCGATGCGCGGACGACCCGGCACCTGCTTACCCTCGGCCCGACCCTGCAGCTGACGCACGATCTCATGCACCTGGCGCAGCCCCGAGGCCCCCACTGGCTCACCGTTCGCGAGCAGTCCGCCGTCGGTGTTGACCGGGATGCGGCCGTCGATCCGGAAGTCACCGTTGACGTAGCCGGCCTGCTGCTCGCCATGTGCCACGAGTCCGGTCTCGCCGAGGTGGATGATCTCGGCTCCACTCTCGGTGTCCTGCAACTGGGCGACCTGCACGTCAGCCGGCGCGATGCCCGCGGCCGCGAAGGCGGCGGCGGAAGCGTCGACGGACGGGCTCGTGCGGTCACCCGGGGACAACCACGGCGAGAACACCTCGAAGGAGCCGGGGCGTCGACCGCGCAGTTCCACAGCGGCCAGCCGGATCGGTGTCTCGCACAGGTCGAAGGCGCGCGACCCACGCGCGAGGACGAGCGACACCGCTCCGGCATCCGGCGAGCAGAACATGAAGCGCGTGAGCGGATCGTTGATCATGTCGGCGTCCATGGCCTCGGCGACCGATACCGGCTTGCGACGCCAGGCATAGGGATGAGCAGTCGCGTAGTCGAACGCCTTCTCGGACGCGTAGCCGAGGGTGATGGGATCGATGCCGTACTCGTGCAGGTAGCGCTGGATTTTGAGCGCGAAGTATGAGGTGGTGACCATCATCCCCGTCGCGCCGTACCACTCGCCAATGCCGTAACGCGCTGGCGAGGCATTGAACGCACCGCGCGCGTGGTTGTCGTAGCCGACGACGCAGGCGATGTCGGACCCTTCAGCGATCAGACCGTTGCGCGCCGTCATGAGTGCCACCCCGCCCGTGGCACATCCATTCTTGACCGTCACGAACGGCAGACCGGTCAACCCGAGGCGCGATACGAGGTTGTCTGGCTTGGTCTCGCCATTCGTACCGCCGACGGCGAAATCGACGTCGGTCCATGCCACCCCGCAATCGGCGAGGGCACCGCGGATCGCCTGCTCGGCGAGCTCGTTGTCCTCACCGTCATAGCGGCCGAACGCCGTGCGCGCCGCGCCGACGATGTAGATCTCGTTGCTCATGCGGTCACCTCGAAGCCGAAGGTGTGCACGACCGTGTCACCGTCGGTCCATGCCTTCGCGAGCACCAGACTCACGTGCTCGCCGATGGACCAGTCGGTCTTGCCGACCAGCCAGCCTTCGACGATGACCGGGCCGAGGTCGACGTAGCCAATGCTGAACGGCGCGAATCCGTCCGTCCGGAAAGGCGCCTTGGGCTCGAAGTGCTGGGTCGTCCAGGACCAGACGGTGCCCTGCGTCGGCAGTGCAACGTCGGCAACGTCCACGCCTGCACACATCGGGCACGACTCCAGCGCCGGGAACACGTGCGCACCGCAAGCCGCGCACACCGACCCGCGCAGAGCAACCGGATCGACAGACGCGAACAGCGTCGCGTCCACCACGTCAACAGCCATGTGCGCCTTCACTTCTGCCGTCAGTCGGAGAGTCGAACGAGGGCCTTGCCGAGATTGGCACCGGACAGCAGCCCTGCCAGGCCAGCACCCGCATTCTCGATGCCCTCGACGATGGTCGCACGGTCGATCAGCTCCCCGCTCGCAAGCCAGCCGCTTACCCGCTCCTCGAACTCCGGGCGCAGCTGCTCGAAGTCCCGGACGATGAAGCCCTGGATCGTCACCCGGCGCAGGACGGTCTCGATGAGGATTGCCAGGGACGGCTGCTCCTGCGTACCGAAGTTCGACACCGCTCCGCACATGCTGATGCGGCCGTGGATCTTCATGTTGTTCAGCGCTGCCGCGAACTGCCATCCGCCGACATTGTCGAAGAACAGGTCAATGCCGTCAGGCACGAGCCCGGGCAGCTCCTGTGCAAAGTCGCCGTCGCGGTAGTTGATCATCGCGTCGAAGCCGCATTCGTCCATGAGCCAGGCGCACTTCTCCGCGCCACCAGCGCTGCCGACGACGCGGCCCGCGCCCATCAGCCGCGCGAACTGGCCGACCATGCTGCCGACCGCGCCACCCGCACCGGTCACGAGAACGGTCTCACCGGCGGCCAGCTTGCCCACGGGCAGCAGGCCCGCGTATGCGGTGAAACCGGTCTGTCCCATCGAGCTGAGCCAAGCGGTGGCAGGAGCCTTGCCGAGATCGCACACCGTGGCAACGGCATCGTCGACGACGGCGTACTCGCGCCAGCCGAGGCGATGCCGGACGGTCGCGCCGACCGGCAGGAGTTCGGAAGCTGACTCGACGACCACGCCGATCGCCGAGCCGTCCATGGCGCCGCCGACCTCGAAGTTGGTCGTGTACTGCTTCTCACCCGGGTCCATCCGGCCCCGCGTCGACGGGTCGAGGCTCATGTACTGGTTGCGCACAAGCGCATGGCCCGGAGTCAGCTCGGGCAGGTCGATCGTGCCGACCACGACATCGTCGGCGACAAAGGTGCGCTCCGGTCGGCGGGCCAGCAGGACTGCGGCGGTCTGCTTCACAGCTGGGCCTCGCGAAGGGCCCGCGCCTCGGGGGTGCGCCCGACCCAACCGGCGGCCTGGAGGTCGACATCGATGATCTCGCCCTCGAACCAGATGCCGTTGTCGTCGAACACGCCATATCGCCCGGTTGCCGGATCGTCGACGCGAACGAGACCGATCTCGTTCACCGAATACGTGCAGCCGGAGATCGGGTGCTTGTACACCTTGGCCATGAAGACTCCTTGGACGCTAGAACAAGTCCGGGACGATCCAAAGACTATACAACTTGCATCGGGGTACAGTAACTTTCCTGCCGACCCTCGGCCAACCACGCGCGACGGAGTCCGAATGCCCAATCCTGCCAACCCCGGCCAGTCGGCGCTGCCAGCGCAGCTCGTCCAGATCGCCTACCGGGTCCCGGACCTTGAGGCCGCCTGCCACGAGTGGGCGCAGCGGGTCGGCGCGGGGCCCTTCCTCGTCCGTCGGCACCTGCCCGTCACCGCAACGCACAATGGCGAGCCCGCCATCTACGACCACAGCGCTGCCTTCGGTCAGTGGGGTCCGGTCATGCTCGAGATCATCCAGCTGCACGAGTGCGAGCCGGCGAGCATGCGCACCGTCCTCGAGCATGAGCAGCCCGGCCAGGTCAACCACTTCGCCTGTTTCGTCGACGACCTCGATTCGGCGAGTGCCGCCCTCGAGGAGCAGGGTATGCCGCTGACGATGTCGCTCACGTCCTCGTCGGGCATGGAGGTGCACTTCCACGACGCCCGCCACGTTGTCGGCGGCATCCTCGAGCTGTACGTCGGCAACGCTCCGACGTCGTCCGCTACATCGACCAGTCCTGACCCCCGGTTCCGTTTGTCCCGGAATCCGGGAGAAATCGGCGATCCGGGGGTCGCGAGGGGGCCGCATTGCCCATTTGTCCCGGATTCTGGGAGAAACGGAGCTAGCGGTTGGTGAGCAGGTCCCGGTCGGCCAGCAGGTGCGCGTGCTCGTTGAACGAGATCAACGACAGGCCGCGCGAGCCAGCAGCGATCGTGGTTATCGACGCATTGATACTGACCCTGTTGAGTGCGATGACACCGGGGGCGTTCGCAGCCAGTAGGCGGCCGCAGATCGCCGCCGTGACGCCAGCCGATGTCGCGACGACGGCGTCCATGCCCTTCGGGAGCGACGCCGCCAGATCGGAGAGCGCATCCAGCACACCGTTCGAGAACTCGCGCCAGCCGGGTGTCCGTCCCTCGATCCAGGCAGCCAACGCGACGTCGAGGTGCCGCTGAAAAGCATCCGACGTCAGTCCGTCCGATGTACCCGGTCCGCCGAGTTCGGCATCGACGAGCGCATGGGCCGAGAACTCGTCCCAACGCGGATCGACCGGTGCCGTCTCAACACCGAGTACCTCGGCCGCGATCGCAGCCGTCCCCCGCTGCCGACTCAACGTGCCACTCGTGACGAACGGTGTGCGCGGCGCGCGACGCGCGATCTCAAGAGCGGAAACGCGCGCCTGCCGCTCGCCGCGCTCCGACAGGACGTCGTAGTCGTCGGTGCCGAAACTGGCCTGCCCGTGCCGCAGGAGGTAGATGGCCGGCATGGCTGCTCTTAGGAAACCAGCACGAGCGGCCGCGCAAGCAGCTCGCTGACGGTCTGGAGGTACTCGGCGGCAGGGGCACCATCGACCGCGCGGTGATCGAAGGTCAGGCTGAGCGTGAGCACCTGCGTGCGCACGAACGTCTCGCCCACCCACTTGCCCGAGTCGCGGAGTCGGCCGACACCGAGGATCCCGACATTGCCCGGGTTGATGACGGGAGTGAAGAAGTCGACGCCGTAGGTGCCAAGGGACGTGACCGCGAAGGTCGCGCCCTCCAGCTCATCAAGTGAGATCGAGCCGGAACGGCAGCGCTCCGCCACATCGCGCGTCGCGCGCGCGAGCTCGGGCAGCGACAGCCGATCGGCATCCGGAATCACTGGCACCATCAGACCGCCGGGCACCGAGACAGCCAGACCCATGTGGATCCGGCTGAGCAGGTGGATCTCCTTGCCGATGATCGTCGCGTTGAGAATCGGATGCTGACGCAATGCCAGTGCCGCCGCACGAACGACGAAGTCGTTGAGGCTCGGAACGGCAACGCCGAGCGCGGCGTACTGCTCCTTCATCTCCGTACGCAATGCGACGACGGCATCCATCGACACCTCGAAGCCGTGCGTGAGCTGCGCCATCTCGGTGAGGCTCTGCTGCATGCGGGCAGCGATCGTGCCGCGCATGCCCTTCATGTGGATGATCGATGCCGTCTCCTGGCTTGCGGAAACGTGGGTCGGAGTCGTTGTCGCTACCGCGGCCGAAGCGGCCGCAACGGGGGTCGTGATCGCCGCACGCACATCACTGCGCGAGACGTAGCCCGACTCCGTCGGCAGAGCCGTCGCATCGATACCGGCATCGCGAGCGTCACGGCGGGCCAGCGGTGATGCGACCTTGCTCGGGCCGGAGACCGGGGGCTGCCGCGTGGCAGCCTCCTCGACGTCTTCCGACACGATGCGTCCGCCCGGGCCGGTGCCGGCCACCGTCGTCAGGTCGACGCCGAGGTCCTGCGCAATGCGGCGAGCATTCGGCGAGATGAAGGCACGTCCGGTGGCCGAGGAGACCTCGACATCGTCAGCGCCCTGCATCGTCGTGATGACGACGACCTCTTCGATGACGGCGGTCGGGGCAGACGCAACTGGTGCACCCGACGGTGCCGACTCGCCGGCCGCAAGCAGCCAGCCGAGCACCGCGCCCGGCGCGAGGGTCGTGCCGTCGGGAACAGCGCGGGCCAGGATGCCCTCGCCCTCTGCCTCGACGTCAACGTCGATCTTGTCCGTGGCCAGCCGCAGCAGCGGCATGCCCATGGTGATGACGGCTCCATCGGCGACGAGCCACTCGTCGACGGTGCCCTCTTCCATGGTGAGGCCGAGCTTCGGAAGCCGGATCTCGATGGGCACGCCCTACCTCCGCTCGAGCAGTCGGCGCACGGCGGTCTCGATGCGCGCAGCATCGGGCACGTAGGCGTTCTCCAGGATCGGAGCGTATGGCACCGGAGCGAACGGGGCAGCGAGACGCGCGACAGGTGCGTCGAGATAGTCGAAGGCGTCCTCTTGGATCTGCGAGGAGATCTCCGCACCGATGCCGCCGAACTCGACCGCCTCGTGCACGATCAGAACGCGGTTGGTCTTGCGCACCGAGTCTGTGATGGTGCCGATATCGAGCGGCTGCACGCAGCGCGGATCGATCACCTCGACCGAGATGCCCTGCTCCGCCAGCGACGCCGCGGCCTTCGTGGCCTCGACGACCATCCGGCCGATGGCGACGACGGTCACATCGGCACCCTCCGTCACGACATTCGCAACGCCGAGCGGCACGGAGTACAGCTCCTCGGGCACTTCGCCCTTCATGCCCAGCATCTTCTTGTTCAGAACGACGATGACGGGGTTGTCGTCGCGGATAGCCGAGACGATCAGGCCCTTCGCGTCGTACGGGCTGGCCGGCATCGCGACCTTGAGGCCGGGCACATGCGCGAGCCATGCCTCGAGGCTCTGACTGTGCTGCGCGGCTGCGGACATGCCCGCACCGCCCGCGGTGGTGATGGTCAGGGGCATGGAGACGGCGCCGCCGAACATGTACTTCATCTTGGCGGCCTGGTTGAAGATCTGGTCCATCGCGACGCCGATGAAGTCCATGAACATGAGGTCGCACACCGGACGAAGCCCGCGTGCAGCCGCGCCCACGCCGAGCCCGATGATCGCCTGCTCGGAGATCGGGGTGTCCTTGACGCGCCGGGGGCCGAACTCCGTGAGGAGTCCGTCGAACATGTGGAAGACACCGCCGTAGCCCGCGACGTCCTCGCCGATCAGGAAGACGTCGGGGTCCTCAGCCATGATCTGGTGCATGCCCTCGTTGAAGGCCTTGACGTAGGTCAGTTGCCGGCTCACGGTCACTTCTTCCTCGGGATCAGACGGTGTAGACGTCGGCGAGCATGTCGGCCGGGTCAGGATCAGGGCTGTTGCGCGCGAACTCGATGGCATCGGTGATCTCGGCCTCAGTCTCGGCCCAGATCTGCGCGAAGTCCTCAGCGGTTGCGAGCCCTTCGACGACGCCCACGGTCTCGATCAGGCGGATCGCATCGCGCGACTGCCACTCCTCGACCTCAGCGGGATCTCGGTACTGGATGCGCATCCCCTTGATGCCCTGATGATCGAAGTA
>JAPLBU010000145.1:0-9038 GCA_026392575.1 Actinomycetota bacterium
CCGTTCCGCTGGCCGTCACCAACTGCCTGAACTTCGGGTCTCCGGAGGATCCCGAGGTCATGTGGCAGTTCGCACAGGCCACGACTGGGCTGGCCGATGGCTGCCTCGAGCTCGGCATTCCTGTCACGGGCGGCAATGTGTCGTTCTACAACCAGACCGGTGGGACTCCGATCCTGCCTACGCCGGTTGTCGGAGTGCTTGGTGTCATTGACGATGTTGCGCGGCGCACGCCGATCGCGTGGCGCGAGGACGGCGAACTCATCTACCTCCTCGGCGATACGCATGACGAGTTCGGCGGCAGCGAATGGGCGCATCACGTGCACGGACACCTCGGCGGAATGCCACCCGCCGTCGATCTCGGGCGTGAACGACTGCTCGGCGAGATCCTCGTGGCCGGTTCGCGCGACGGCATGCTGTCTGCCGCGCATGACGTGTCCGACGGCGGCGTCGCGCAGACGCTCGTCGAGATGGCACTGCACTCGGGCATCGGTGCTCGCTGCTGGCTACCGGACGGCATCGACCCGTTCATATTCCTGTTCAGCGAGTCGACGGGCCGCGCGGTCGTGGTCGTGGCACGCACGGAGGAGCTCCGCTTCACGGAGATGTGCGCAGCGCGTGGCCTGCCGGCCCACCGCATCGGTGTCGTCGATTCGGGACTGGGTCCAGATGCCGGCTACCCGGTCGGCACCCAGGTGCTGCAGGTGTCGGAGCTGTTCACCGTGACCGTTGACGAACTGCGCACCGCGCATGAGGCCACGCTGCCGGACGCCCTGCGCTGATGGATCCCGACACCGCCGGCCTGCGCGCCGAGGTGAAGGCCTCCCTTGCCCTGCTCCAGGAGCGGGCACCGGGGCGGTCGGTCGAGATCCGGATTCCCCCGTATGCGGCGATCCAGGCCATCCCCGGCCTTACCCATCGCCGCGGGACTCCGTCGGCCGTGGTCGAGACCGATGCGGTGACCTGGCTCGCCCTCGCGGCCGGACAGCTCACATGGGCACAGGCCGTCGCGTCGGGTCGGCTGCATGCGAGCGGTGAACGATCCGACCTGAGCCCGTGGCTGCCCCTGACCCCGGGTGACTGACGACGGAAATCGTCGTATTTCATACGAATAGGTAACGATTTGCCCCCTCTACGGGGAGACCGTGTAGGCAAACCGCGGGGAACGGATACTGTTCCGCGATCGCCACCCCTCGGCGGTGCGCATCGTCATTCAGGGAGTCAAGCACGCCATGTCTGAACCGTCCGTGGCCATCCGACTGCGTGGTCTGACCCGCCGATTCGGTGACGTCCTAGCGGTCAACGGCGTCGATCTCGATGTGCTCGACGGGGAGTTCCTGACGCTGCTGGGCCCTTCGGGGTCGGGCAAGACCACCGTCCTTCGGATGATTGCCGGCTTCGAGCGACCCGACGACGGGACCATCGAACTTGCCGGTGTCGATGTCACCCGAGTCCCGCCTTATGCGCGCGACGTCAACACGGTCTTCCAGGACTACGCCCTGTTCCCGCACATGTCGGTTCAGAAGAACGTCGAGTACGGCCTGAAGGTCAAGAAGGTGCCATCGGCGGAGCGCGTCCAGCGCGCGAAGGAGGCGCTCGAGTCGGTGCGGCTGGGCGCGTACGGCGATCGTGCCCCCTCGCAGCTCTCCGGCGGCCAGCGCCAGCGCGTCGCGCTCGCCCGCGCCCTCGTCAACCGCCCCAAGGTCCTGCTCCTCGACGAGCCCCTCGGCGCGCTCGACCTCAAGCTGCGCGAGCAGATGCAGGTGGAGCTCAAGGAGAGCCAGCGCGGAGTCGGCATCACGTTCGTCTTCGTCACACACGATCAGGACGAGGCCCTCACGATGTCCGACCGCATCGCGGTCTTCAACGAGGGCAACATCGCCCAGCTGGGCACGCCCACCGAGGTCTACGAGCACCCCGCCACCTCCTTCGTGGCGGGCTTCGTCGGCACATCAAACCTGCTCGAGGGCGCGGCAGCCGAGGCGGTGCTCGGCCGGCCCGGCACGTGGTCGGTGCGACCGGAGAAGATCCGGGTCGTCGCCGCCGACGCGCTTCCGAACGATGGTGAGCACGCCGTCCCGGGCACAGTGCGCGAGGTCGTGTACGTCGGAATGTCCACCCGTTTCGTGGTGGATCTCGCCGTCGGTGGGTCGCTCATGGCCGTGCAGCAGAACTCCGAGATGTCCACGGATCTCTCCCACCTGCGCGGTCAGCAGGTCCAGCTGGTTTGGGATGCGCGTCACGAGTACAAGGTCGCCGACTAGGTCTTCACCATCAGCCGTGGGCGTCCGCCTACGGCTCCGCAATAGAACAGGAGGGTGCAGGTGCATACCAAGCGTCTGCTCACAATTGCTGCGACGGGTACCGCCGCAGCACTGATGCTCGCCGCATGCAGCGGCGGGTCCAGCAGCACCGAGTCGAGTGCGGCGGCGGGCTCAACGGCCGCGTCTGAGGCACCGGCATCTGAGGCACCGGCATCTGAGGCACCGGCATCTGAGGCGCCCGCCGCACCCGGTGGTCAGGCATATGCCGGGCCCGTGGGTGACGGTGAGGGCCAGGTCAACGTCCTCGCGTGGCCCGGCTACGTCGAGAACGGGTCGACCGACCCCGCCGTCGACTGGGTGTCAGGCTTCGAGGAGGAGACCGGCTGCAAGGTCAATCTGAAGACCTTCGGCACCTCCGACGAGGCCGTGAAGCTCATGCAGGGTGGTGGCTGGGATGTCGTGTCGGCCTCTGGCGATGCGACGCTTCGGCTGATCTACGGCGATTCCGTGCAGCCCGTCAACACCGACCTGGTGCCGAGCTACGCTGCCATCTTCGACGACCTGAAGATGCAGAAGTTCAACAGTGTCAACGGTGTTGCCTATGGCATCCCGCATGGCCGTGGCGCGAACCTGATCATGTGGAACACCGACAAGGTCACGGAGCCGATCGATTCGTGGGCGGCCACCTTCGAGGCTGACTCCCCGTATGCCGGTGCGGTCACGGCCTACGACTCGCCCATCTTCATCGCTGACGCCGCCGTCTACCTGATGGCGACGCAGCCGGAGCTCGGGATCACCGATCCCTACGCTCTCGATCAGGCGCAGTTCGACGCCGCCATCGCGCTGCTCGAGCAGCAGGAGCCGCTCATCAGTGAGTACTGGAGCGACTACACGAAGGCGATCCAGGCCTTCAACTCCGGCACGACGGCCATCGGCACGTCATGGCAGGTCATCGCGAACCTCGCAGCTGCGGAGGGCGGCAAGGTCCAGGCCACCAAGGCCAAGGAAGGCGCGACCGGCTGGTCTGACACGTGGATGATCGCCAAGGACGCGGAGAACATCAACTGCGCCTACAAGTGGGTCGATCACATCGCCTCCCCGGAGACGAACGCGCAGGTCGCGGAGTGGTTCGGCGAGGCACCCGCGAATGCCGAGTCCTGTGAACTCACGTCGGACAAGGCGTTCTGCGAGACCTTCCATGCGGGCGACACCGAGTACTGGAAGGACGTCTACTACTGGAACACCCCGACGGCCACCTGCCTCGACGGCCGCACCGACACCCAGTGCGTGCCCTACAGCGAGTGGGCCACGGCATGGAGCGCGCTCCGCTCCTAGCGGTGCCGTTCCTTTCGGAGGATTGATCCAGTGACGACCACGACCGCCACGCCTCGGGGCTTCGGCTACCGGCATCCGCGCTTGCGGCTTGCCGGCCTGCTGTCCGCCCCGATGGCGTGGCTGGTCGTGGTCTACCTGGGTTCACTCGCCGCGCTCTTCCTCACGGCCTTCTGGACCGTCGACGACTTCACGGGTCAACTGGTGAAGACGTTCACGATGAAGAACTTCCAGCAGGTCTTCACCAACTCCGCATACCTCGGGTCGATGCTGCGCACAGTCAGCATCGCGCTGCTCGTCACGCTGTTCTGCCTCGTCCTCGCCCTGCCACTCGCCTTCTTCATGGCGCGCGTGGCGAACCCGAAGTGGCGGCCACTGCTCGTCGCCCTCGTCCTCACCCCGCTGTGGGCGTCCTACCTCGTCAAGGTCTATGCCTGGCGGGCGATGCTCCAGCCCGAGACCGGCGTGCTGGCCTGGTTCCTGGATCCGCTCGGCCTGAGCAGCCCCGGGTACGGCTACGTCGGCATCGTGGTGACGCTCACCTACCTGTGGCTGCCGTACATGATCCTGCCGATCTACGCGGGCCTCACGCGGCTGCCCGACTCGATGCTCGATGCGTCCTCGGACCTCGGCGCCAAGGGCGGTCGCACTTTCCGCAGTGTCGTGATGCCGATCATCTTCCCGTCCATCGTCGCCGGTTCGATCTTCACGTTCTCGCTCAGTCTCGGTGCCTACATCACCGCCCAGATCGTCGGCGGCCAGGTGACCATGCTCGGCAACATCGTCCCGACCCCCTACGTCACCAACCTCCCCTTCGCCGCGGCCGTGGCCACCATTCCGGTGGTCATCGTGCTGCTCTACCTCGCCGCCGTCCGCCGCTCGGGCGCGCTGGACAACCTGTAGGCGACCATGACCCTCTCGCGCGGTACCAGGATCGTCCTGACGGCCTTCGCCCTCGTCGCGTTCGGCTTCATTTACGTGCCCCTCGGCGTCATCCTCATCAACTCGTTCAGCACGGACAAGAGCCTGACCTGGCCACCGAGCGGATTCACGACGGAGTGGTGGGGCAAGGCCGCCGACAACGAGGGTGTCCGCGAGGCGCTGCTGACGTCCATCTGGGTGGCCAGCCTCGCGACGCTCGTCGCGCTCGTCCTCGGCACCCTGCTCGCCTTCGCCCTGGGCCGGTACCAGTTCTTCGGCCGGGAGTCGCTCTCGCTGCTCGTGATCCTCCCGATCGCCCTCCCGGGCATCGTCACGGGCATCGCGCTGAACAACGTCTTCACGTCGTTCCTGGGCGGACTGACGATCTACACGCTGATCATCGGTCATGCGACCTTCTGCATCGTCGTCGTCTACAACAACGCCATCGCCCGGGTCCGTCGGATGGGCGGAAGCGTCGAGGAGGCGTCGGCCGACCTCGGCGCGAACGGCTGGCGGACGTTCGTCTTCATCACGTTCCCGTTGATGCGGTCCGCCCTGATCGCCGGGGCGATCCTGGCGTTCGGCCTGTCCTTCGACGAGATCATCGTGACGACGTTCACCGCGGGACCGGGCGTCACGACCCTGCCGATCTGGATCTACCAGAACCTCTTCCGGCCGAACCAGGCGCCGATCGTCAATGTCGTGGCCGCAGCCCTCGTGCTGGTGAGCATCCTGCCGATCTACATCGCGCAGAAGTTCTCGAATGCCGACGAGCGCGGCGGTGGCCTGATCTAGTCGAGTGCGCTGCGAGCCGGAACGCTGAGCACGCCGGACGACGTGTTGGTCAGCGTGCTCAATGCGGATTCGCCGGCATCAAAGGTCACGGTGACAGGGATACTGCCGGTCGTGACAATGCGGGTACCGGAATCAGCGGACACCTCGATATGCACGGGCTGATCACCGACCCCGGAGGTCGTGAACGTCACTTCCTGCCACGGCAGTCTTGGTCCGTCAAGCGAGACGCGAACGGGCACTCCCGCCTCGCTTGCGTTCGGGATGATGGTCAGCGCACTCGGGGGACGCACGTAGACGAGTGTGCCGTATCCGATGCCGTCGTCGTCGATGTGCTGAACCACGTATCCGTCGGGCGGAATGCCTGGGCCCGCGGTATTGAGCACGACCCCTGTGCCGGTGATGACCAGATCAACCTCCGTCGACGTATCCGCGCTCGTTGCGACCACTGCGAGGGCGAAAGCGTTCTCGTCGGGATCGTCGGAGAACGGAGCCGTGAAGTCCTCCATCCGCACGGACATGGGCGTGTACTCGAGCCCGCCTGCGCCGACTCCTGTCCAGCCTCCATCCGCATCAGGATTGTCGGACGCCGTTGACTGGTAGTGCCATTGCTCGTTGGATGCATCGACGAGGACTCGGCCTGCCTGACCTGGGTGGTTCGAGTCGTAGACCCAGACCGAGAAGTACGGCTGGGCGTAAGTCACCGCAAACGGGGTCAACGAGTGCGCCCCCTGATTCGAGTAGACCCCCATCGTGTTCGCGGTGCCTTGTCGCAGGCCGGTGACGACATCGGTGACGATCCGGGACGGTAGGAGTGTCCGAGAGGCCGACGCTGCAGACGCGACCTCGGGCATCAACTGCGTCGCCCACCAGTAGTTGATGCCTGCGATAAGCGCGGGGTGCTCCTTCGCGAGATCACTCGCCGTCTGAGCGCCTGGGTCGACCTGCGCGGCCGTCTCGAGTCCGGTGAAGAAGCGTTCGGCCTGAACCGACATGCCCTCGCATCGGCCGTTGGCGAGTAGCTCGTTCATCTGTGCTGCCCACTGAACGGCCGCGGGTCGGGGTGCGCATGTGGCAGAGGTGATGTCGATGCAGACATTCCTAGCTCCGAACAGGGCCACGAGTGTGTCGATGGCGATGTCATCACCGTTCGACGTCCCGGCCCAGTTGGGGAAGCTGAAACCGTGCGGATCAGGTCGAAATCCGGTGTCCACGCACGTCGTCGGCGTTGGCATTCCCTCGATGGTTGCAGCGGGTGTCGACGTGCAATCGAGGGTTGACGGGCTCAGGCGGGGATTCATGAGACGTGAAACGGCAATGAAGCCGACGGCAAGGGCGATCAGCACAGCGATCGTGAGGGTAATCAGTCGCGTGCGGCGCACTCGTCAGCCCCTGGAGCTAGCAGTCGCGGTCGTTGACCTTGCCGGTCTTCGGCAGCTTGGTGTGGCAGAAGATAGTCGTCTCATCGGTGGTGACGTTTCCGTTCAACGACGTCAAGTTCACGTCGGACAGGTTGGCACCCGTGAGGTCTAGAGTTCCCGATCCGAGGTCGCCCAGCGTGATGGTCGCGCGTCGCATGTCGGCACCGTGCAGAGTGATATCGCCGCCACCGGCGAAAGCCACTCGTGACGACGTCAGTTTCGCGCCGCTCACATCAACAACGCCCTCTGGCTGGAACAGCACGTAGCGGTTCGACATCACGAGGTCAGGACAGGTGATCGGTGCGCTGAAGTACAACTGCTGAGCATTGGCATCAAGGCCGCAGTCGGACTGGACCGCGAACTGGTCGTCGAGGAAGACGTCGGTGCTGCCCTTGACCGAAGCGCTTGCCGCGGGTGCGGACGTGGTCGTGGCGGTGTCGGAACCGCTGCATCCGGTCGTGGTCATGGCCAAGCCGCAGATGGCTGCGGAGACTGCGATGCGTGTTCGGGTATTCACGATGTGCCCCCAGCACTCTTCCGGCATGGCTTGCCGTGGCTCCATTCTCGCTCGGGATGGGGTCGGTGGAAGCAGTCGAAGGTCCCGTAGGCTGTGGACGTGCCCCGCGGTGATGGACTCCTGTCCCACGATCTGCTTCCCGGCGAGAAGGGGCCGCAGGATGCCTGCGGTGTCTTCGGGGTCTGGGCACCCGGCGATGAGGTCGCCAAACTGGCCTATTTCGGGCTCTACGCACTGCAGCACCGCGGCCAGGAGTCGGCTGGAATCGCGGTCAGCGACGGTTCCCGCATCGTGGTCTACAAGGACATGGGGCTCGTGTCGCAGGTCTTCACCGAGGCCAGCTTGGAGTCCCTGCACGGGCACGTGGCGATCGGCCACACCCGTTACTCCACCACCGGTTCCAGTATCTGGGAGAACGCCCAGCCGACCTTCCGCGCCACCGCCACGGGCCATCTCGCGCTGGGACACAACGGCAACCTGACCAACACCCCTGAGTTGCGTGCCCGCCTGGCCGAGCTGGCCAGCCTGTCCGGCGAACTCCCGCTCGACACCCGCATGCAGGCCACCAGTGACACCGACACGTTGGCCGCACTCATCGCCTCGCACGCCGATCTCACGATCGAGGCCGCCGCCCTGACAGAGCTGCCCTATGTCCGGGGTGCCTTCTCCCTCGTGTTCATGGACGACGACGCGCTCTACGGTGCACGTGATCCCCAGGGCATCCGCCCACTCGTCCTCGGCCGCCTCGAGCGCGGCTGGGTGATCGCCAGCGAGACCGCAGCCCTCGACATCGTCGGTGCTTCCTTCGTCCGCGAAGTCGAGCCGGGTGAACTGATCGTCATCGACGAGAACGGCCTGCGCTCGAGCCGATTCGCCGAAGCGGACCCGAAGGGCTGCCTGTTCGAGTTCGTCTACCTGGCACGCCCCGACACCAGCATCTCCGGCCGCGGGGTGCAGGCGGTGCGCGTCGAGACAGGCCGCCGGCTCGCCCGCGAGCATGGCGTGGACGCCGACCTCGTGATCCCGGTGCCCGAGTCGGGCCGTTACGCCGCCATCGGCTACGCGCAGGAGTCCGGCATCCCGTTCGCCGAGGGCCTGGTCAAGAACGCCTACGTCGGCCGTACGTTCATCCAGCCGTCGCAGTCGATCCGGCAGCTCGGCATCCGGCTCAAGCTGAACCCGCTCCGCGATGTCATCGCGGGCCAGCGGCTCGTCGTCGTCGACGACTCGATCGTGCGCGGCAACACGCAGCGGGCGCTGGTGCGCATGCTGCGCGAGGCGGGTGCACGCGAGGTGCACGTGCGGATCTCGAGCCCGCCGGTGAAGTGGCCGTGCTTCTACGGCATCGACTTCGCCAGCCGCGCCGAGCTCATCGCGAACGGCCTGACCGTCGACGGGATCTGCACCTCCATCGGCGCCGACTCTCTTGCCTTCGTCGATCTCGATCAGCTGATCGAGGCGACCACGGTCGCGAAGGACAAGCTCTGCCGGGCCTGCTTCGACGGCACCTACCCCATCGGCGTGCCGGAGCCGGAGATGCTGGGCAAGCACGTGCTCGAGGGCATCGAACGTCGCGTCATCGACGGCATGCCGGCTGACACCGAGGGCGTCACCACGCTGATCGGCGGCGGTGCCTCGGATTCCCTTGGCCGACCATGACCGCGTCGTACGCGGCGGCGGGCGTCGATGTAGAGGCGGGTGAGCGGGCGGTTGCACTGATGCGCGCATCGATCGCCTCGACCCAGCGCCCTGAGGTCGTCGGGGAGTTCGGCGGGTTTGCGGGACTGTTCGACA
>JAPLBU010000145.1:9151-15525 GCA_026392575.1 Actinomycetota bacterium
CGAGCCGCTCTTCATGACCGACTACATCGCCGTCGGCTCGGTGGTTCCGGAGCGCATCGCCGCGATCGTGTCGGGCATCGCCGAGGGCTGCCGCCAAGGTGGTTGCGCGCTGGTCGGCGGCGAGACTGCCGAGCATCCGGGGCTGATGGCACCCGATGAGTACGACGTGGCGGGCGCGGGCACCGGTGTCGTTGACGCCGACGACCTGCTCGGTCCTGATCGTGTGCTGGTGGGTGACGTCGTCATTGCGATGGGCTCGTCCGGCTTGCACTCCAACGGCTATTCGCTGGCTCGACTCGTGCTGCTGGGCGACGACGGCCCGGGACTCTCTGCGCACATCGACGAACTCGGGCGCACGGTGGGCGAGGAACTCCTCGTGCCCACGCGCATCTACGCCCGTGACTGCCTGGCGCTTGCGGCCGCGGTCGATGTGCACGCGATCAGTCACGTCACGGGTGGTGGACTCGCTGCCAACCTTGCGCGCGTCCTGCCCGCGACGGTCGCCGTCGATGTGGACCGCGAGACGTGGGCACCGCAGCCGGTGTTCGGGGTGATCCGGGATCTCGGGAACGTCGCCGTGGCCGACCTGGAGCGCACGTTCAACATGGGGATCGGGATGGTCGCTGTCGTTGCGGCAGCGGATGCGGATGCCGCAATCGAACTGCTGGAGGAGCGCGGCGTGCGTGCGTGGGCGTGCGGTTCGGTGCGGGAGCGTCGCGATGGTGAGCAGGGCGATGCGGAGGCCAAGGGCGGTCCGGGTGGTGCGGTCACCCTCGTGGGGCGGCACGCCTAGGCCGACGGGCTAGCGGGACTCGGCGTCCTCGTCCTCGTCGTAGTACTTGGCGTAAGGATCGTCGGCATACGGGTCGTCGGCCACCTCGACCTCGTCGGCGAGCGGCTCGGCGATATGGGCCTCGCCACTGCCAATCTCAGCCTGGAGTCGGTCGAAGTCGGTCTGCGGTCCGCCGTATTTCAACTGACGGGCGACCTTCGTCTGCTTCGCTTTTGCACGGCCGCGCCCCATGGCTCGACCCCCTCATCCGGGGACGAAGGCCCCGACTCATCGTGGACATTTCACGCTCGCCGCCGAGCGGCGGTGGCGCAGTAACGAAACCTTAGAGTACCCGCTCGCCGGTCGCTGCTGATGCAGCGGCCCGGACGTGCCCTGCGAAGCTAGTGGTTGACCCCGAAGGCGGCGATTCGGTCCTCGGCCTCCCGCTCGGCTGCGGCGACCGGGGTGATGCCCTCGCTGGCGGCCCGGTCAAGGACCCGGATCGTGGTCTCGAAGACCCGCTCGGTGCGCTGCCGGGCCCGGGCGAGGTCGCCGCCAACGAGCTCCTCGGCGACCTGGATGACCCCGCCGCAGTTGACCATGAAGTCGGGCGCATAGACGATCCCGCGCTCGGCCAGCAGGTCGCCCACGGCCGGGTCGGCGAGCTGGTTGTTCGCCCCACCGCAGACCAGCCGAACCCCGAGCTGCCGGGCCAGATCCAGGGTGATCAGCCCGCCCATGGCGTTGGGGGAGAGCACCTCGGGATCCTCGGCGAGGAGGGCGTCGAGGGAGTTGACGAAGCGCACCTGGGGGTGGGTGTCGAGGACGGCTGCCCGGGCCGAATCGGCCGGATCGACGGCCGTGACGATCGCACCGGCCTCGACGAGATGGCCGATCAGCCGGCCGCCCACCTTGCCGGCTCCCACGACGGCGATCCGTCGCCCGTCGAGATCATCCGTGCCGAAGACCACCTGGGCGCTGGCCCGCAGGCCGAGGTAGACGCCCAGGGCGGTGAGGATGCCGGAATCGCCCACCCCGCCCTTCTCGGGTGAGCGTCCGGTGGTCCACGGGCAGACCTCGCCGATGACGTCCATGTCGGTCACCGACATGCCCACGTCGCCGGCGGTGACGTAGGCACCCTCGAGGGAGGTGACCAGGCGGCCGTAGGCGTGCAGGACGGCCGGGTCCTTGGTGGCCGGGCCCGCCAGGATCACGCCCTTGCCGCCGCCGTGGTCGAGCCCGGCGAGGGCGTTCTTGTAGGTCATGGCCCGCGACAGGCGCAGGGCGTCGGTATAGGCGGCGGCGCCGGGATCGGGTGCGTCGGCGTAGGCGGCCATCCGGGTGCCACCGAGGGCGGGGCCGAGAACGGTCGAGTGCAGGGCGATCACCATCCGGACCCCACTGACGGGGTCCTGGGCCACAATCACGCGCTCGTGCCCCGCAAATGCGCCCCATGGGTTCATGCCGGTCACCCTAGGGCGGGTGGCATATGAATGGGATAAAGAGTGGCTATTGCGGTCATTTGCGCTTGCTGCCGGTCCGGACCGGTGCAAGAGTTCCAAATATGTCCAAATCGGACGTAACGCGGGCGTAAGCCCACGGTTGGGAGGTACTCGTGAGCACGACTGTTGAGACTGAGCACCTGCTCACCCCCGCGGAGGTGGCGGCCCTGTTCAGAGTCGACCCCAAGACTGTCACTCGGTGGGCCAAGGCGGGCAAGCTGACGAGTATCCGCACGCTGGGTGGTCATCGTCGCTACCGCTCGTCCGAGGTGCACGCTCTGCTTGACGCGCACGCTCCGGTACGCCGCTACGACGCCTCGGCGACCGTCTGACGGTCGCTATTCCGGTCGGCGGCCCCCTGGTCGCCGACTACGGTGGGTGCATGCCGACCTCCCCCCCTCGCCCAGGGATCCCCGGTGAGTGATCCCGTCTACCGCCCCATCGTCATGACCGCGCGCACCTTCTTCGCCGGTCTGGGCCTTCGGATCGACGTCGTCGGCGAGCAGAACATCCCCCGCACCGGCGGCGCAGTGCTGGCGATCAACCACACCAGCTACCTCGACTTCGCCCTCGGTGGCATCCCAGCCGACAAGGTTGGGCATCGGCTCGTGCGATTCATGGCCAAGGACGGGATCTTCAAGCACCCCGTGGCGGGGCCGCTCATGCGGGGCATGAAGCACATCCCCGTCGACCGCGATGCTGGTTCCGCAGCCTTCCGTGACGCCGTTGCCGCTCTCAAGTCAGGCGAACTGGTCGGGGTCTTCCCCGAGGCGACGATGAGCCGGTCGCTGGAGATCAAGGAGATCAAGAACGGTGCCGTGCGAATGGCACGAACGGCCAACGTGCCGCTCATCCCGATGATCATCTTCGGCGGCCACCGCCTCTTCTCTTACAACGTCAAGGACTTCTCGCGCGGCAAGCCGATCGTCATGACCGTTGGCGAGCCGATCCCCGTGCCGCGCGGCGCCGATGTGGATGTGGTCACCGAGGAGCTTCACGCGCGCCTCGAGCAGTTGCTCGACGAGTCCATCGCCCGCTACCCCGACAAGCCCCCGGGTGCCTGGTGGATCCCAGCGCGACTGGGCGGCAGCGCCCCGACACCGGAGGAAGCCATCGCGATCGAGGAGCGGGTGCGTCAGGAGAAGGCCAACCGGTCCGACTAGGGCTGGGGCTGCTGATCGATCCACGCGGTGTAGGCGGCGACTGCCGTGGGTAGGGTCGGGAAGACCCGCTCGGCGCCGATGCGGCCCCCGACTCCGTGCACCATCAAGTCCTCGATGACCTCATGCTTGACGCGAACGAGCGCCAGGACGACTCCCGTGCTCTCGCACTTCGCGCGAACCTCCTCAAGCGCGTCGACACCGGTGATGTCGACTTCAGTGTTGCCCTCCATGTTGAGCAGGAACCAGCGGGCGGGCGGATCGGCATCCTGAAGTGCTGCCAGGCACTTTCGGGTGAAGTTCTCGGCATTCGCGAAGAAGAGTGGCGAGTCATAGCGGAAGACCACGAGGCCGGGGATCTGCGTCGTGTGCGAGTAGTCGTCGACGTCGTGCCAGCCGGCGACATCGGGAGTCTGGCCGAGCACCGCATTGTGCGGCCGAGCAACTCGCGTGAGCATCTCGATGATCGAGATCGCCACGGCTGCCAGGACGCCGCAGAGGATGTCGAACAGCAGTACGCCGACGGTCGCGGCGAGCGCAGCGGCGGGGAATGCGGCAATGACGTTGCCGAAGGCGAGCACCGAGACGATCACGAGAGCGGCCGCGGTGAGTGAGTAGAGCTGCGTCCGTGCTCCACTCGCCTGTGCGATCACGGTACGGCTGGCACTGGAACTGACCGGGAAGCCGCCGACGAGTGACGAGCCCACGTTGGCCGCACCCATGGCGAGGAACTCCTGGTTGTTGTGCACGCGCGCGCCCGTTCGGCCCACGAACGCTCGTGCTGTCAGGAGGTTGTCGGTGTAGCCGACGACGAAGATTCCGAGCGCTGGCAGAAGCATGAGGCTGACGTCACCAGACTCGAGCGACGGGAGGCCAAGGTGCATTCCGGTGAATGACACTGCTCCGACCGTCTTGATGCCGTGCGCCGTCAGGTCGAAAACAGAGACGACGGCGGTTGCGAGCAGCATCACGAGCAGCGGAACAGGGATGCGCGGGAAGCGCGGAGTGAAGATGAGCAGCAGGGCGGCGACCGACAGGCCGATGGCGAGGGTGGGCCCCGACGGCCCGTTGGCCACCACATTGCCGGTGAACGACTGGATGTCCTCGAGGAACGAGTTCCCCGCGACGTCGACACCGGTCACCTTGCCGAGCTGGCTCGTGATCATGATGACGGCGACACCCGCCATGTAGCCGATGAGCACTGGTCGCGACAGCAGGTCGCCGATGAATCCGAAGCGGAGCAGCCCCGAGGCGATCGCATAGATGCCGACCAGTAGGGCCAGCAGGGTCGCGAGGGCTGCGTAGCGGGTTGCGTCGCCGGCCACCATCGGCGCCAGGACTGCTGCTGTCATGAGTGCCGTCGTCGACTCCGGCCCCGTCGAGAGCAGGCGGGAGGACCCCAGCAGTGCGTAGATCGTCATGGCGACGACCACCACGACGAGACCCGTCGCGGGTGGCAGCCCGGCCAATGTCGAGTACGCCATGACCTGCGGAATCAAGTAGGCCGTGACCGTGAGCCCACCCATGAGGTCGCCTCGCAGGTTCCGGCGGTCGTAGTGCCGCAGGTAGTGGATGCCGGTGTGGCCGCTCATGGACCCACGGTAAGCGCCTTGCCCTACCTTTGGCGGGTGATCATGCAGCCGGAGCCGGATAGCAAGGACTGGACATGGGTCCTGCGCGAGCAGTGCCCGGAGTGCGGCTTCGACACCGGTGCACCTGACCGTTCGGAGCTCGCCGCCCTCACATCAGACGTCGCGGACAGGTGGGTGGTGGCCGTGCGCGATCGCAATGACATCGCGGTGCGTCCGGCGCCCGTGGTGTGGTCGCCGCTGGAGTACTCCTGCCATGTGCGCGATGTGTTCGACCTCGCGACTTACCGGGTGCAGCTCATGCTCGAGGAGGAGTCACCGCGATTCGCCAACTGGGATCAGGATGCGACGGCCGTTGAGGACGACTACGCATCGCAGGACCCGGGTGTGGTGGTCGACGACCTCTCAATCGCCGCGGATCGCTTCGCCCAGGCGGTTGCGACCGTCCCGGAGGATGCGTGGGACCGGACGGGTTTTCGCGGCGACGGTGCGAGCTTCACGATCGAGTCGTTCATTCGCTACCTGCTGCATGACCCCATCCATCACCTGACCGACGTTACGGGCGACCGCTGGGTGTGACTCCGGCGATCAACTCGGCGGCGTAGTCGGGGACGTAGTGGCTCTGCTCACGCGGCGGCCGCTCGTAGCCGGTCGGGCCGGGTCGATGCGGGAGGTCGAGCGGGGGCCGGGTGGCAGCGAAGTACGGGATGGTCGAGAGCAGGTGGTGGATCATGTTGATGCGGGCCCGCCGCTTGTCGTCGCCCTCGACGATGATCCACGGGGCCTCGGGCAGGTCGGTATGCACCAGCATCTCGTCCTTTGCCCGCGAGTAGTCCTCCCAGCGGGTGATGGACTCCAGGTCCATCGGTGAGAGCTTCCACTGGCGCATGGGGTCACCGAGGCGTGACCGGAACCGAATCTCCTGCTCGTCATCGCTCACGCTGAACCAGTACTTGCGCAGGATGATGCCGTCCTCGATGAGCAGCCGCTCGAAGATCGGGGTCTGGTGCAGGAAGCGCCGGTACTCATCGGGGGTGCAGAAGCCCATGACCCGCTCGACCCCGGCCCGGTTGTACCAGGAGCGGTCGAACAGCCGGATCTCGCCGGCCGCCGGGAACTCCTTCACGTAGCGCTGGAAGTACCACTGGGTCTTCTCACGGTCGCTGCCGGTGGGCAGGGCGACGATGCTGGCGACGCGCGGATTCAGGTACTGGGTCACGCGCTTGATCGCCGAGCCCTTACCGGCCGCATCCCGACCCTCGAACACGATGATCATCCGCGCGCCCTCGAGACGAACCCACTCCTGCATCTTCACCAGTTCAGCCTGAAGGCGGTACAGCTCCTTCTCGTA
>JAPLBU010000103.1 GCA_026392575.1 Actinomycetota bacterium
GGCCCCCAGTTCACGACGGTCTCAAGCGACCGTGGGGACATCTGTGCCCGATGGGTCATCAACGCGGCCGGGCTCGGCGGCGACATCATCGACCGGATGCTCGGCCACGATCGCTTCACCATCGTCCCGCGTCGCGGGGAGCTCCTGGTCTACGACAAGCTCGCTCGACCGCTCGTCGACTCGATCGTGCTTCCGGTGCCGACCAGCAAGGGGAAGGGTGTTCTGGTCAGCCCGACCATCTTCGGCAACGTCATGCTGGGGCCGACGTCCGAGAACCTCGTCGACCGCGCGGACACGTCGACTTCCGAAGAGGGCTTCGCCTTCCTGCTGGGGAAGGGGGTGACGCTGCTTCCCGAACTCATGGATGAGGACGTGACGGCCGCCTACGCGGGGCTGCGAGCGGCGACCGAGCACGTCGACTATGTCGTCGACGTCGACCCCGACCAGCGCTACCTCCTGCTCGGCGGGATCCGCTCGACCGGCCTCACGGCATCCATGGCGCTCGCCGAGCAGGCCGCATTGCTGCTGTCCGAGGCAGGCCTGGACCTCATCCCGCGAGCGGACCTGCCGCCACCGCCGCGGATGCCGAATATCGGCGAGGCCTTCCCGCGGCCATACGCGCGTGACGATCTGATCTCGGCCGACCCGGAGTACGGAGCCATCGTCTGCTTCTGCGAACGCGTGACGCGCGGGGAGATTCGCGATGCGCTGGCATCGGTCATTCCCCCGACGGATCTCGACGGATTACGTCGCCGGACTCGCGCCGCCATGGGTCGCTGTCAGGGGTTCTACTGCGGCGCAGAGGTGTCGGGGATGCTCGGGGTCAGTGATGGCTGAGCCGATGGATGTGGTGACTTGCGATGTTGCCGTCATCGGTGGGGGACCCGCTGGATTGACGGCAGCCACGGAACTGCGTCGAGCAGGTGTTCCGAATGTTGTCGTCCTCGAGCGCGAGGAGCAGGCCGGTGGCATTCCTCGGCACAGCGACCACACGGGCTATGGACTGCGTGACCGTCGCGCGGTGCTGACCGGTCCGGCCTATGCGCGCGCTCTTGTTGCGGACGCACACGAGAGTGGTGTCGACGTGCGCACCGGATCGATGGTCACCGGTTGGGCGGAGGACGGATCGCCCCTCGTCACGTCACCCGTGGGGCGAGCCCGTGTCGCGGCAGGAGCGATCGTGCTCGCGACAGGTGCACGTGAGCGCCCCAGGGCCGCCCGCATGATTCCGGGCGATCGTCCGGCCGGGGTGTACACGACCGGACAGTTGCAGGGGCTCGTGCATCTGCGGCACCGAAGCGTGGGCAGCCGAGCTGTCGTCGTCGGCTCTGAACTGGTCAGTTGGTCGGCCGTGCTCACGCTGCGCGAGGCGGGATGCAGCACCGACCTGATGGCGACGCAGGCGTCCCGCGTAGAGACTCCAGCCGGACTGGCGTTGGCCGGCCGAACCGTGTTCGGGTTCCCGATCGCGCGCCGCACCCGCCTGGCTCGCATCATCGGTCGGGATCGCGTCGAGGGTGTCGAGCTCGAGCATCTCGACACGGGTGCCCGTACCCGCGTTCCCTGCGACACCGTCATCCTCACCGGCGACTGGGTGCCCGATAACGAGCTCACCCGCTTGCGCGGCCTCGAGCTCGGCGATGGGCATCGGGGTCCGCTGGTCGACATGGCCCTGCGGACGAGCGCACCGGGTGTGTTTGCCGCAGGCAATCTGCTGCATCCCGTCGACACGGCGGATGTCGCGGCACTGGATGGCCGTCATGTGGCTGATGCAGTGCACGCGTGGCTGTCGGGCGAGCGCGTGCAACGACCCGCGGTGCGACTCATCGCTGAGGAACCGTTCGCGTGGGTCGCGCCCGGACTCCTTCGCCCTGGGGATCCGCCTCCGTCTCGCGGCCGCCTGCTGCTGTGGGGAACGGAACACCGTGCCCTGCCGCGCGTGGTGGTCGAGCAGGGTGGCACCGTGATTTCGCGTCGTCGCATTCCGTGGCCGCTTGCACCGGGGCGGATGTTCCGGTTGCCTTACGGCATGGTTGCCGCGGCCCGTGCCGGAGCAGGAGATGTCACCATCCGCCTGGGCTGACGGTGTCTGTGGAGTCCGGTA
>JAPLBU010000264.1 GCA_026392575.1 Actinomycetota bacterium
GATGATCAGCACACGAGGGCCTTCCATCAGGTGCAGCTTGTCGAGGGCGGAGACGGTCTGTCCCTTGGGGCTGACGACGCTGCGCAATGTCGCGAGGAATGCCGTTCGACGGTCCTGCTCCGTCAGCCATGACACCGTCTGCAGTGCCTGCGGGGTCAACGCGTGCGGAGCGATGCCGTAGCGATCCAGTCGGCGCCCGACCCAAGCCGCACCCTTGAGGGTCTTCTCGTTGATGGCCCAGCGGATGATGACCTCCGAACCGGGCAGACTGGCGGCGCGCAGACCGGTGAAGGCCTCCTCACCCAGGCCGCCGCTCGACTCGAGCACCATCGATTCAACCCGCTCGGGGAACTGGTAGACGAACTGCATCGAGACACCGCCACCGAGGGAGTGGCCCACGAGGTGCACGCGCTCGATGTGCAGTTCGTCGAGCAGGTCTCGCAGGGTGCTGGCAAGGGAGCCGAGGCTGTAGTCGCCACCGCCGCGTGCAGACTCCCCGTGTCCGGGCAGGTCTACCGCCAGGACGCGCAGGCCGGTCGCCGCAAGCCGCTCGGGCACATCGCCCCAGGTGTCAGAGCTGGAGCCGATGCCGTGGACGAGCAGCACGGGGATGCCGCTGCCGGGCAGATCGCGGTACGCCAGCTCGCGCCCGTGCAGGGTGATTCGCTCACGAACAGCCGGCGGGCGGATGTCGTGCTGGCCCATGGTCCACTCCCTCGTCCGTCGTACCCGTCAGTAACCTACTATACCGTAACCTACGGTTGCGTAGGTTTAGTTGGGAACCGGCGTGGCCGAGTCCGCGGCTGCGCGGGTCACCCGCACGAGGATCTCGTTGCGTCGCGCGAAGGCCGGCTTCCAGGGCGGGTCGTAGCGAGCCCAGAGGGGCGGGCCGGCGGCGACCCAGCCCTGCTCGGCCATCACCCGCGTCAGTTCCGCCGTGCGCTTCGCCACATTGCCAGCCGACCAGCGGCCGGACCACCGAATGGAGGCCGCCTCATGGGCCGCCACGGCCTGCAGGCGCACCCGAGCATCCGTCGGTTCCGGATACTCCTCGATCGGACGCGACCCCGGCAGCACGAAGGAGACGGTCCACGAATCAGCGTCGGCCGCGGGCTCCTGCAGCACCGGGGCGGTCATTGCGAGCCGCTCCCCTGCCTGCTCCTGCATGACGGGTGCCGTCATCGCCAGCTTCGCACCGGACCTGTTGGCGCCCGAGATGTACGACACGAGCGGGCGGAAGGCCGTGCTCCCCGCCTGCTCGATCGATCCCCGAACATCGATCGACGCGACGACACACGGCTCGTAATGACGCAGTTCGACGTCGCCGAACCTGCTGACTATCCGGTACTCCTGCTGTTCGGTCACACGGACGGGAACACCCCGGGCGGGCGTCGCATTCCTCGGGACGCAGCTATCTATGGGACGCACCTAGGGGTGCCCGAACCCGGACCAGCCAATACCCTGTCCCATGACCTCGAACACCTCCGTCCGGCTGGCCCGCCGACCCATCGGGATGCCGGTGGCCGACGACTTCCGGATCGACATCGCGGACGTGCCAGTACCCGGCCCCGGTCAGGTACTGGTGCGCGTCACGCTCATCTCCCTCGACCCCGCGATGCGCGGCTGGCTCGACGACCGACCCTCCTACCTCCCACCGATCGGCCTCGATGAGGTGATCCGCGCCGGCGGTGTCGGAGAGGTCGTCGCGTCGAACGAGTCCCGCTTCCCCATCGGCTGCCTCGTCCAGGGGAATACCGGCGTGCAGGAGTACGCGGTTCTCGACGCGAGCAGCCTGACCCGGGTGGACCCGACCCTCGGCACCCCATCGATGTACCTGGGCGTTCTCGGGATGA
Source organism: Actinomycetota bacterium (assembly GCA_026392575.1). Classification (GTDB taxonomy): domain Bacteria; phylum Actinomycetota; class Actinomycetes; order S36-B12; family S36-B12; genus UBA10649. Next base: position 1,854 of record JAPLBU010000264.1, read on the forward strand.
CCGGCATGACGGCCTACTTCGGTTTGTTCGAGCACGGGCGTCCGCGTGCCGGCGACACGGTTCTCGTCTCCGCTGCGGCCGGCGCCGTCGGATCCATCGTCGGCCAGCTGGCGCACATCAACGGCTGCCGCGTCGTCGGCGTTGCCGGCGGCGCCGACAAGTGCGCCTATGCCACCGACACGCTCGGCTTCGACGCCGCGGTCGACTACAAGGGCGACACAGTCCGCACGGCAATCCACGACGCGTGTCCCGATGGCATCGACCTCTACTTCGACAACGTCGGAGGCGCGGTCCTCAACGCTGCCCTGACCAACCTCTCGATGCATGCCCGCATCGTGATCTGCGGCGCCATCTCGCAGTACAACGCGGAGCAGGCAACACCCGGTCCGTCCAACTACATGGCGCTTCTTGTTCGCCGCGCGACGATGACGGGCTTCCTGGTGTTCGACCATGCCGCCGAGTTCCGCACAGCTCGCCGCCGCCTGGCCCGGTGGGTGGCCGACGGACGCATCACCGCGCCGGAGACCCTCGTCCCCGGATCCGTCACCGACTTCCACAGCGTCTTCCTGCGCCTGTTCACCGGCGACAACGTAGGCAAGCTCATCCTCGACATCTCCGCCTGACCCCAACGCAAGGAGTCACATGGACGCCACCGGCAATGCTCTTGCTGGCCGCACTGCCCTGATCACCGGCGCGTCACGCGGGATCGGGCGAGCGATGGCAATCACCTTCGCGAGCCAGGGCGCGAACGTCGTCATCACGGCGCGTTCAGCCGAGACCCTCACCGACGTCGTGGATGTGATCACGACGAATGGTGGCCGCGCACTCGCCGTTCCGGCCGATGTCACGCACGAGGATTCAGCGTCGACCGTCGTCGAGGCTGCCCTCGCCGAGTTCGGCCGGCTCGACGTCCTCGTCAACAATGCCGGCGGCAACTCGTTCATGTCACCGGTCGCGACGATGCGCTTCGCCGGCTGGCAGAAGATCTTCGCCCTGAACGTCGACTCCACTGTCCGGATGATCCAGGCGGCTCTCCCGGCCCTGGTAGCCACCGGCAACGGCTCGATCGTCAACGTGTCGTCGGTCACGGGCCTGCGTGGGTCACCGCTCATGGCGCACTACGGCGCGGCGAAGGCCGCGGTCATCTCGCTGACCCAGAGCCTGGCCATCGAAGTGGCCCCCGACGGAGTGCGCGTCAACGCCCTCGTCCCCGGGTGGATCGAGACCGACCTCACGGAATTCCTCCGCGCTGACGAGGGCATCGAGGACACCGTCATCGGCCGCGTCCCGATGCAGCGTTGGGGCACTGCCGACGAGATCGCCCAGGCGGCCCTGTTCCTCGCCAGCGACGCATCGTCGTTCATGACCGGCCAGGCGCTCGTCGTCGACGGCGGGCTCAGCGCCCAGCCGTAGTGCGGACCCGGCCTAGGAGAGCTGGTCCTTGATCGCGTCCTTGGCCATCTCGGCACCCTGGTCGACCGCACCGTCGACCTGATCCGGCGTGTGCTCCTTGACCTGAGCAGCAGCCGCATCCACCGCACCGTCGACCTGATCCGATGACCCGCTCAGCATTTCCTTGGCGCTGTCCATGATTCCCATGTGTATCTCACTCCCTCAGTGGACCGCACCTCTTGCGGTCGGCACAGCACCAGAACGTATCGGGGACGGCTGGCCCACGTAACCGTTTCGCTCAGGGAAGGGGGCTCCGGCAGTCCCCTACTCGCGAGACACCCGGCGGCTGACGAGCACCGCGTAGTCGTGGTCGGCATCACCGGATGCCAGGTCGTCGTCGACCTCGATACTCACGTCATCGACGACCCTTGTCTCCCCGGGCAGCAGGCCGGCATCGCGAAGCCCGGAGCGGGTGACGACTAGCGATAGATGGTCCTCCTTGCCGTCGCTGAACGCCTGGATCACGGGCACGACATCGCCCGATGCTGCCAGCAGCCGGTAGACAGTGCGCTGCACCGGCAGGGGTAGCTCGCGCCGGTCAGCAGAGGCCGTGATCGAGCGCACATTCACCGACCGCCCGATCCGAGACGCGTCGTCGACGAGGGACTTGGCCAGCACGGCAAACGCCCCGTCGGACAGCGGGTCGACCTGTATGCCGGCCCGAATGCGCCCGTCGACCAGTTCCAACTCGCGCCGCATTCCAGCATCCGCCTCCGCGCCCGCGGCGATCGTGCCGAGCAGTCGAATCGCCTCCGCGACGGTGCCCTCCAACTGCGTGCTGATGTCGACGGCCGCACTCGCACGGCTGCTTGCCGCGATCTCCCGCTGGATCGCCAGGCGGCTCTGGTCCTGCGCAACCCGATAGGCGCGGGCACCGGCGCTGGTGATGGCCAGGATGACCGGCAGGGCGAGAACGGAGTTCACGAGCGCGATGAGCAGGAAGCCGCGACAACCGGCCGGCAGCTGGGCGGCGAGCACAATTCCGCCCAGTGCCCACACGGGAAGCGCAACCGCGGCTGTCCACCATCCGCCCCACGCCACCAGGATCATGATCGAGAAGCCGGCGATGTTGATGGACCTGCTCACGCTGCCGGATTCGATGCAGGCGACTGAGCCGCCCAGGAGCAGCCATGGGACCAGCGCGGGGACAAGCGCCAGGGGAACCGACACCGCTGGAGCCAGCCGCCTCCGCCGCACAACGGTCCAGACCGCCGCGACACAGCCGGCGATGCCCGCCACGATCGCCAGATCCCTGCCGATGCCCGGCAGCTCGACGAGGCCGGCGAAGTACGCGGCACCAACGGCGACCAAGCCAGCGAGGGGGGCCGTGACCAGCAGCCGGCCCTTGTCGAACGGCTGGTCCGTCACACTCAGGTAGGTGGACGCACCGCGGGCAGGCACCCGGATCGTGGATCGGTATCCGTGCTCGCCCGGGACCGTGTCGAACTGCCAGGTTCCGCCGACATCGGCCAGAGCCGCAACGAGCACCTTCGCCGTGCCGACGCCGGCACGTGAGTCCGGTGACACACCCAGGCCGTTGTCGGCTACCTGGATCTCGACCGCCTCGTGGCTGCCGGAAACCTCAATGTGCACCTCGGACGCCTGCCCGTGGCGGAGGCAGTTGCGGATCAGCTCGAGTACCGCAGCCCGAACTGCATCAAAGACCTCATTGGAGAGCTCGATGTCCGGCACGGGCCCGACGACACGCACTGCCTGACCGGCTGAATCACCGTGGAGTGCAGCCTCAATCGCGCCGGCCACCGAAACCCGCGAATCGACATCGAGGTGTTCGCGCCCGGCAACTTCGAGCGCCAGCTCCCCTGCCAGCCGGTCTCGGTCGACGTCCCGGGCCAGCATCACGTACCGGACCGAGTTGAGCACCAGTTCGTGCAGCCGTGAGCCCGTCTCACGCCACAGCCGGGCCCGCTCCTGCACCGCAATCGCGTCAGCCGTCTGACGATCCAGCTTCCGCAGGCGCGCGTCCGCAACCTGGGCTTCACTCACCAGGGCGTTCCAGGCCAGCCACATCGCGAGTGCTCCGGACAGGACGAGGGCGACCTGCACCCAGCCGCCCACCGCGGCCAGGCCCCCGGGAATGACATTCGCGGGACGTCCTTGCCAAACGAGCGCGAGGAGCGTTGCACCAGCGACGGCCACCACCAGGCCCCACGCCCGCGAGAACAGCGTGACGGCCACGTAGGTCAGATAGCCGGCCATCGTGCCAAGCGGAATCCATGCCGGCGATGCGGCTGGTGAGAGGGCCGGCGCCACGATGAGCAGCCCGACACCTCCGACAGCCAGCCACAGCGCCCACGAACGGCCACTCAACAGGATTCCTGCCACCACCAGCAGTCCGCTCACGAGCAGCACAGCGTGCTCCAGAGCCGAGGTGCTCGACCACGTCGCAGCCCCGAAGGCGGCGGTCAGCAGCCATGCCGCACCCATCGCCACCAGGACGAGCCACCGCCGGGTGGCCAGCAGGGCGCCCATTTCGGGCTCAACGCTCAGAGCACCCACCTCGACCTCCGGTTGATCGGTAGTCTGCGCCGAACGAGGACGGAGGTCCCCGATGGCAACTCAACCACGTTTCGTCATTCTGGAGGATCATCCTCTGGTGCGCGAAGCGCTCGCTGAACGTCTGACATCCCATCTCGGCGGCGCCGAGATCGTCTACTCCGGCCAATCCGTCGACGACGCACTGCCCGTCCTCGCCGACTCCGGAGCCGACTGCATCATCCTCGATCTCGACCTGGCCGACGGGCGAACGCCGGTCGCGAATGTCATCGAACTCGCCGAGACCGGCGTCCCGATCCTCATTGTCAGCGCCCTTGGCGACCCGGCGGCCATCCGAGTCTCGCTGATGGCTGGCGCCTCGGGCTTCGTCTCGAAGCAGGCGGCCACCGAGGA
>JAPLBU010000089.1:0-502 GCA_026392575.1 Actinomycetota bacterium
GCGGTGTCCTCACGGGCAAGTACCGGCACAGCATGCCGATCGACTCACGTGGCGCCAATGCGGAGACCGCCGGCTGGGTTCAGGTCTACCTCGACGAGCGCGGGCGTCGCATCGTCGATGCACTCTCAACTGCTGCTGAAGGCCTCGGTGCATCACCCACCGAGGTTGCACTTGCGTGGCTGCGCGACCGGCCCGGTGTCGTCGCCCCGATCCTCGGCGCACGCACCAACAACCAGCTCATGGCCGCGCTCGCGTCCGAGGAGCTCGTGCTGCCCGACGAGATCCTGATCGCCCTCGACGACGTCTCGGCGCCCCCCATGGGCTACCCCGAGGCCGGCTGGGCCCAGCGTCGGTAGCGAGGGACGACCATGCAGCAGCGCGCCGCGACCTGGGAGTACTGGGAGATGGCGTTCCCCCGCGGGACGAGTCGTGAGGCCGCTCGCGTGATGCTCACCGGGGCTGCCGAGACCGACCACTGGGAACTCGACCAGCTGCGCCTCTC
>JAPLBU010000089.1:536-13638 GCA_026392575.1 Actinomycetota bacterium
GACGGCCGTCGCACGGTGCGCCTTCGGCGGCGCGTCTACCGCATGATGCGCACAGCCTAGAGAGCCTCGTCGCCCAATTCGGTGCCGATCCCTTCAGCATTCGCAACCCGGTTGAATCGCAGATCCGCCAGGTCGATGTCGAATCCCAAGCCGAATGCTGCGTCGATATCTGCGATGGTCAGCGGATCGCGGATTTGACTCCCACCCATGCACTCAATCTAACAAGATCAACTCAGGTTGACCAGATCCCCGCGAACGCAGGCGACGGCTCAGCAGGCCCGCAGGAACCGATCCAGCACCCGCACGCCGAACTTCAGACCGTCCACCGGCACCCGCTCGTCCACCCCGTGGAACAGTCGCCAGTAGTCAAGGTCGGCTGGCATCTGCAGGGGGCTGAACCCGTAGCAGTCGACGCCCAGACGAGCGAACGCCTTCGCGTCGGTGCCGCCGGAGATCATGTACGGCACCGGCAGGGCGAACGGATCCTCGTGCCGCAGCACCGAGGCCATCAGGTCAACGGTGGCGGTGTCGAAAGGTGCCTCGAGGGCGATGTCGGCGTTGACGGTCTCGATGATGATGTCCTCGCCGACGATCTCGCGGATGGTCGCGTCGAACTCATCCTCGTAGCCGGGCAGCACCCGCCCGTCGATGCTCGCGGTGGCCTCCCCCGGGATGACGTTGTGCTTGTATCCGGCATGAAGCATGGTCGGATTGGCGGTGTTCTGCAGTGTGGCACCAACGAGGAATGCCAGGGTGCCGAGCCGCTCGCGAACCAGATCGAGATCTCCATCAGACAGGTCAACGCCGTAGGCCTCTGACAGCCCCGCCAGGAAACGATCCACCGTCTTCGTGCGACGGATCGGCCACGTGTACCTGCCCACCTTTGCCACGGCCTCGCACAACAGGGTCACCGCGTTGTCCTGGTGGATCATCGAGCCGTGGCCCGCACGATCCTTGGCGCGCAGCCGAAGCCATCGGATGCCCTTCTCTGCCGTCTGAATCGGATACAGCCGCAGGTCATCGCGCACGGTGACGCTGAACCCGCCCACTTCGCCGACGGCCTCGGTGACACCAGCGAACAGTTCGGGACGGTGCTCGACGAGCCAGTGCGCCCCGTGGACGCTGCCCGCCTCCTCATCCGGCAGGAACAGGACGACGACATCCCGACGCGGGCGCACACCCGCCCGCGCCCATGAGCGCACAACCGCCAGGATCATCGCGTCCATGTCCTTCATGTCGACCGCGCCCCGGCCCCAGATGAAGCCGTCGGCGAGCTCGGCGGCGAACGGTGGACGCGACCAGTCGGCAGCCATCGCCGGCACGACATCAATATGCCCGTGCAGCAGCAGCGCACCGGCCGACGGATCGGTCCCAGGGATGCGCACGTGAACGGCACGCCGGCTGTCACTTGTCGTGACGATGACCTCCGGGTCCAGGCCCACCTCGCGCAGTCGCTCGGCGCAGTAGTCGGCGGCTGCTGCCTCCCCTACCGTCTCGGATGAGTCGCCCCAGTTGCTGGTGTCGATGCGGATGAGTTCCTGCGTGATCTGGGCGACCTCTGCCTCGGCATCGGGCAGCGGCTCGAGGTCCGGGCGGGCTACGTCAGCGCTCATGACGCCATCCTGCCGCGCGCGTCGTCATTCGGCAGGACGTCGGAGCCATTTCCGGCAGGAGACCGGACCTATGTATGCTGTCCCAGCACACTCGTCCGGGTGGCGGAATTGGCAGACGCGCTAGCTTGAGGTGCTAGTTCCCTTTACGGGGAATGGGGGTTCAAGTCCCCCCTCGGACACGTAGGTTGAGACATCTGCAAGCGGAGCCCCTCACGACGGTGGGGGGCTTTCGTTTTGGTCCATGGCGGCTCTGCACCTAGGGAAAACCCTAGGTGCGTGTTGACAGCCCCTCGGTCTCGGATGACCCTTGCCGAGCGCCCACGCTCGGAGCTCAACGTCCAGGGAGATCACATGACCGCACGACGCATCGCAGGATTTGCAGCTCTGCTGGCGACCCTCGCCCTGGCCGGCTGCTCCGGGACCTCATCAACGAGCAGCACGGCGCCGCCCACCTTCGTGGATGCCCATCAGGTTTCCTTCGCCGGTTCCTGGTTGGGCACGGCTTCCGTCCTCACGGTGGCCTCGGGGGCCGTGAAGTCCACAGGCAGATACGACTTCACCGAGCCGGTCGACGGGGTGTTCACGGTCCACGAGACTCTCACCCTCGACAAGCCCTCGGAACTGCAACGCGACGAGCCGCTGACGACCACGGCTGAGCAGGAGCTCATCGGTGTCATCGCGCCGGATGGATCCATCCGGATGGTCAAGATCACCGATGACGTCGAGCTCCAGGCATGGTTCACCGACGAGAACACGATGCAGATGGTGTTCTGGGAGCCGGGCGCCCTTGCAGTGGTGGGAACCAGGACCGCGCTACGCGTCGCGGAATGAGCCAAGAGGAGAGCTCGCTGGCTTCTGCGATCTCGCATGCTCGCATCGAGGCATCCGCGGCTAACGGCGCCCCCACGGCATGGGACGTGCAGGGATGGTAGAACGTCGCGTCTGGCGGCAGTCTCAGCGCCAGTGAGTGGCGATGACGATAACGTGCCGACATGCAACGTGGTGCTTCGTGGGAATCGTCACCGAGATCGTGGCCAACAGCCAGATTCTTGCCCTGTACGGACCGTCCATGCTCCTGGTGGTCTATCCGATCAGCGGGGTCGCCATGATCCTGCTCGCGCTGCTGCAGTTCCGCTTCGTCGACCAGTACGCACGACTTCGCGTCCTGCGGGTGAGTGCCTTTGGGTACGCCCTCATCTTCGTCCTGGCATTCGTCTTCATGGCGACCCAGGACAACTCGATGCTGGGGATCGGCACCGTGTGGTTGCTCGCGGATCAGCTCACCGTGGTACTTCCACTGCTGCTGTGGAGTCTCGCGGCTGATCAGTTCAACGCTGGTGAAGCGCGGAAGGTCTTCAGCTGGATTGCGAGCTGGACGGTTGCGGCGTCAGCGCTAGGGCCCGTCGTCGCGCTCATCGCCGCGCCGCTGCTCAGCGCACTCGCCCTGCCCCTCCCCACCTTGTTGGTCGTGGGGCCCATCGTCTGCGTCACGATCGGCATATGGCTCCCGCGAGCACTCCGCGGCACCTCGGCGGGCAGGGGCCTCGTACGACCCGAGGGTCTGGGCGACTCCCTACGCAGCGCATGGGAGTTCGTCAACGGCGTCCCGGTGTGGCGGCTGCTCCTGATCATGTCCGTCCTGACCTTCACGGCGGGGCTCGTCATCCATCTCGGATTCATGATCGACGTGAGCGACCTGATCGGGCGGGATGCCTTTGACCTGCAGGTGCTCTTTGCGGGCGTGACGTTGGCCGGATTCGCTGTCAGCTGGCTGATTCAGCGCTTCGTGGCCAATCGGATCCAGGACGCGCGGGGTATACCGGCGATGATCATGGTTCTCCCCCTCGCCGCGATCGTCGCCGGCCTCGTTCTCGCACTCGGCTCCATCGTCGGTTCTATCGCCGTCCTGGCAGTCGCCATCAACATCTGGCGCATTCCTCGCTACACCGTGAGTGCCAACGCCCGTCGGACGGCGCTCACCCTGATACCGGATGAGCGCCGCGCGAGAGTCGCCTTCCTGGTCGAACTCCTCCCGCTCGCACTTGGCTACCTGATCGCCAGTCCGCTAGCCCTCACCGGCGTCACACTGGATGCCATCTGGATCCCCGCTCTCATCGCGTCTCTCCTTGCATTGGCGGCGGTTCCCTTCGCGCTGAGGATCGTCCGTACCTGGGACGACGGCCTGCTGAATCCGCGGTTGCGGCGTCGAAAAAGGGATCATGTCGAGCCCAGCCAGGACGCTCCGGCTCCCCTCGAGGGATGACGCGTATCGTGAACGGCGCGTCCATCCGATAGCGTCCGCTGCTCGTTCACCTACCGGGAAGGGAGCGGCCTGCATGTGCGGGATTGCTGGCGTTCTGGGGCCCCCAGAGCGTACGGCTGGCCTCCTGCCACGGATGCTGCAGGCCATCGCCCATCGCGGACCTGATGACTCAGGCGAATTCGTGGGCGAGCACCTTGCCTTCGGGGCAACGCGCCTCTCGATTATCGACATCGCCGGTGGCCATCAGCCCATGTGGGCTGATGGTGAGCAAGTGGGCATCGCCTACAACGGCGAGATCTACAACGCTCGAGAACTCACGGAGGACTTGACGCGGCAGGGCAGCCAGTTTCACACCCTGTGCGATACCGAGACCGTCCTGCAGCTCTACCAGGCGGAAGGGCACCTGAACCTCCCCGAGATGCTCCGGCAGCTTCGCGGCATGTTCGGTTTGGCCATCTACGACCGTCCACGTCACCGGTTGGTGCTCGCGCGTGATCCGTTCGGCATCAAGCCGCTCTACTACCGCCTCGATTCCCGTGGGTCGCTCGTCGCCTTTGGGTCGGAGATCAAGTCATTGCTCACCGACCCGGAGTGCCCACGGGTGCTCAACCGAGATGCCCTGGTCAACTATCTGTCGCTGCAGTACAACCCGCTGGCAGAGACATTCTTCACCGGCATCTACCGTCTGCCTGCAGGATCCTTCGCCGATGTGGACCTTCACTCCGGCCACGTAGACATTCACCGCTACTGGACCTATGAATTCGATGACACCGCGCGGGAGGACGAGGGCGTCCTGACGGAACGGATTCGTCACACAATGCGGGAATCCGTTGGTCATCAACTGATCAGCGACGTACCAGTAGGCGCCTTCCTCAGCGGCGGTGTCGACAGCGCCATCCTCGTAACGCTGGCACAGGAGCACTTGAAGGCCGCGGCACTCGGACCGCTGAAGACCTTCACGCTCGGATACGACGGGCTGAACGAATTCGACGAGGCGCGCGAAGTGGCGGAACGGCTCGGCACCGACCACCACGAGATCACGATCTCCGAGAACGAATTCCTCGACGCTCTCCCCGACATCGCCTGGTACTACGACGAGCCTGTCGCTAATCCCTCCGCCGTCGGCATCTATTTCGTGTCCCAAGCGGCCCGACAGCACGTTTCCGTCATCCTCTCCGGGGAGGGCGCCGACGAACTCTTCGGCGGCTACCGGAAGTACCGCGAACCCTTCGACCTCCATCACATTCGACGGTTGCCACGACCCGTGCGGGCCGTGGCTGCGTGGCTGGCAAAGTCCCGGATCAACTATCGGGGTCGCAACTACTTCCGGCGGGCATCAACCGACCTCAACGAGCGCTACTTCGGTGGCGGCTACGGAACGTTCGCGCCAGACGAGGTTCGTCGTCTCCTGCGGGCGCAGACCGCCACCGACCACTGCCGCCCAGGCTCAGCGCTCGCCGACACCACTCACGGTTTCGAAGAGCTGTCGGAGTCACGTCGAATGCAGCTGATCGATATCAACTACTGGCTGGGGGGCGACATCCTCACCACAGCCGATCGCATGTCGATGGCCCACTCACTGGAGTTGCGCGTCCCGTACCTCGATAGCGACGTAGCCCGTCTGAGTGCCAGGATCCCCGACTCGCTCAAGTACCGAGACGGAACCACGAAGTGGATCCTGCGCCGCGCTTTCCACGGCAAGTTGCCGCAAACGACCGAACTGCGGCAGAAACTCGGGTTCCCGACCCCGTTGCGCGAATGGTTCACTCGGGACCCGGATGCAATGCTGGCTCCGATTCGGCGGAGCACTCATCTCGTGGACTTGCTGGACATGACCTTCGTCGAGGAACTCGCTTCGAAGCACGCACAGGGACGGATAGATGCGTCACGACGCCTGTTCCTGCTCGTCATGCTGGCGGCGTGGCTTGATGCCTTCATGGACGGTGACGTCGCCACGCCACCCTCCGAAAGGTGAGAACGGAGGCTCAAACGACCTGACGCCGCACCAGATCGGCGAAGTGACCAGGTTGACCGACTAGCTCCTCGTAGGTCCCCTGCTGGGCCACTCTTCCATTGGCGATCACCATGATCCGATCCGCGCCTTGAATGGTCGAGAGTCGATGCGCGATCACGACTCGCGTCAGTCGAAGGCTGTCCATGTGATCGCTGATCAACGCCTGAGTGACATTGTCCTGAGCACTTGTTGCCTCGTCCAGAATCAGCATGCGCGGACTGCTGGCCAGTGCCCGCGCGACAAGGATCTGCTGACGCTGGCCACCGGAGACCGCGCCGCTTCCATCCGCCACGACCGTATCGAGCCCCATGCCCATGGCGTGGACTTCGTCGGCCACCGATGCCCACTCCAGAGCCTGCCAGATCGCCGAGTTCGAGAGCCCTCGACCCATGTCTACGTTGAAGCGGATGGATCCCGGCATCAAACTGGATGACTGCAGAACCGAGCCCACCTGGCGGCGGAAGGAAGGGCGATCCAGGGCGGCCACATCGCGCCCATCGATTGTCACCACACCCGACTCCGGATCCTCGAGCCCCAGCATGATCCGCAGCAACGTCGTCTTCCCACACCCTGATGGCCCGACTATCGCAACCTGCTCGCCGGCGCCTATCGTGAAGGAGATTGCATCCAACACCGGCTTTGACCCTGGCGCGTATCTGAACGTGACGTCCGTGAAGGTGATGTCACCGTTCAAGACTCCAAGATCCACTCCCTGGGCGTTGCCTTCCGGGACAGCAGAAAGCACAGGCTTGAGGGTGCCCAGAACGGCCCGTCCATTCATGAGGGAGCTCGTGGAGAGGGCGGTCGCCCCCAGCGCTGTTCCCGCGATCGCCAAGGCAGTCTGAGCGGTGACAAAGTCGCCAAAGGTCGCGCCTGACAGTTCAGAGACCCCGACGAGCACGATCAGACCGAGAACGGGCCATGCACTTATGGCCAGGGCTTGCACCATGGCGATGCGGCGCACCGCGAGATCAGTGCGCGTGAGTGTCGCCTGGGGGACCGCCCAGCGCTTGAATGCGCGCGACTCGGCGCCGTACACCTTCAACTGGTCTACCGCGCGCAGAGTCTCCAGGAGCCGACCCTGTGAGTCTGCGCTCGCTGACAGGCGCGTGACCGTGCGTCGGGCAGTTTCGCGGGTGAGCCAGATGTTGACGGCCAGCTGTATCGCCAACACGAGCGTGACAGCGCCCAGCAGGGACGCACTCGTGGTGGCAACCGCCGCCAGACCTCCGATGACGGTAACGGAGTCAAGGACATCGACGATGACGTAATTCGGCACTTTGGCTGAGGCGGTCGCAACGGCCGTGGACTTGGTCATGCGGTCACCCAAGGAGTACTGGCTGTGCCAGGTGGCTCGAAGCCGCACAAGGCGATCCCACATGGCCCCGCCAGCCAGAGTGCTGCCACGCGTTCGAATGCGGACAAGCGCAACACTGCGAACGTACCGCCATCCAACGCTCACGAGGAGCAGGAGCGTGAGGACGACCAGGGCGGCAACCACCTCCTGGGTGGCTATCTGATTCAGGGCACCGGCAACCTTGCCCAGGATGAACGGCGTGAAGAACGCGAGCAGTGCCAGTCCGGTGGACAGCAGGCCGATAACGAGCAGGTCGCCACCGGACCGCCTGAGCGCCAAACGCCTCAGGTCACCGAGGCCAAGCTCAACGGGTGGCAGCACTGGCACGAACTCCCACGCTTGCTGCAGTCGCGCGCGGACGTCGGTGTCGGCGACCCCCACCTCCGGATGCCGCGGATCGATGATCGTCCACGTGCGTCCTGTCCAGTTCAGGCAGAAGAAGCTGCCGTCACCCGCAGCAGCGACCAGCGGCGGTCCCTCCTGCCTCCACCATCGCGGGGGTAGGTCCACCGCACGGGCACGGAGTCCGGCAGACGCTGCCGCAGCAGCAAACGGATCACGACCAGTTCTCACCTGAAACTGTGCTCGTTCGCGTGCGCTCTCGTCCAGGCTGAAGCCAGCCTTCTCTATGGTCAGAAATGCGGCCAGCAGGACGGCTGAATCCTCATCTGGCAGGGCCCGAGGACGAGAGATCGAACCGGTGGCTGCTCCGACAAGCAGATCCACCCCCTCCATGGCATTCGCGACGGCCTCCTCCCCAGCAACGGAGCGCCTCGCAAGGGCCTCAGCATCTGCAGCCTCATCGACGGCGCACACGGCCTCGGCGGTCAAGCGACCGATGAAGTCCAAGGCGCGGATCCATCCGTCAACATCGCCCGGTCGCTCGGCCTGGGCAATCTGGCAGCGCAGGCCGCTGGTCAACCAGACGCCCCGCGGAATTGCAACGGCCACATCACGCTCTTCGATCCTTGCCGAGCGCCGACCACAGAACCAGGCCTCGCCCGAGGTCACCTTCAGCCACCCGAGGATGGATCGATCGGTAACCGGGACAGCGTTTGGCGAGGGCACGACGGCTTCCCCAGGAGCTAGCTTGAGGGAACCGCTGGAATCTGGAGCGACGACCTTCGTGGCCCAACGTCCGCCTCTAGCGGCCTCGCCGAGCGCATGCACCCACTCGTCAAGTCGTTCTGCTCTGCTAGCCAATACCTGGTCGACGCTGGATTCACTGATCGTGGTCCCGACCTGCCCTGACACGAGTAGACGGGCCCCCGACCCTGTCGGCTGGCAGCCGACGACGACCCCTCCGCTCCGGCGACTTGCCAACGGGAGCCTGCGACCGGTGGGCAGTTCGACGAAGACCAGCACTTCGCCCGTCAGAACCTCGATCACGCTTCCGGCCGCCGGGTACATGGGCGTGGCTCCCGTCAGATCCCGCACACGTGGATGTGGTTTCTCGCTCATGCGGCAGTCACCAACGCTGCATATGCACCCGACATGCCCATCAACGCAGTGTGCGTCCCACGCTCGACAACTAGACCCTGATCCAGCACCACGATCTCGTCGCTGTCCCGAATGGTCGACAGGCGATGAGCGATCACTAGGCACGTCGTCCCGCGTCGGCGAATGGCCTGTGAGATCAGATCCTCCGTGGGCGGATCCAGCGCGCTTGTCGCCTCGTCAAGAACCAGAATGCGGGTATTGCGGACCAGAGCCCTGGCGATCTCGATGCGCTGCCGTTGTCCGCCGGAGAGGTTGGCTCCGCCCTCCGTGAGCATTGCGTCCAGCCCACCCGCTCGCGCTGCCACGTCGCGAGCGAGCTGCGCATCCTCCAGAGCTTGCTGAATGTCGTGGTCGTTGATGTTCGGGTCCCACAGAGTGATGTTCTCCCGGATGGTGCCAGCGAAGATCGTCGTGTCCTGATCGACGAGCGCAATGGAATCAGTGAGCACCACGGGTGAGTGCCTCCATCGAGGGAGGCCGTCAACAAGGATCTCTCCGTTCCACGGGCGGTACAGGCCGACGACGAGTCGCGAGATGGTTGATTTGCCGCATCCGGATGGACCGACCAGCGCGATCCGACTGCCAGGGACCATGTGCAAGTCGATCCCTGTGATGATCGGTGCAGCCAGTCTGCTGTATCCGAAGGAGACTCCGCGGACTCGCACATCTCCGTTGATGGTGCCTGGACTGGGCGACGAAGTGGCCGCGTCGGCCGAGACCTGATCCCATTCCGAGTCAAGGTCTGCCTCGAGAATGCCGTCGATCTGATCCAGCACGGGGCGGAGCATCTGCGCCTGCGCTGTCAACTCAGTCAGGTGCGCGATCGGCCCCATCATGATTCCCGCAATCGCAAGGACTGCCAATAGGGATCCGGGCTCGAGCCGTCCGTTGGCAATCTGCAACAGCGCTATCCCGCTGACAGCGATGACGGCAAAGCCGTCGAGGAAGATGTTGATCGGGATGACGCTCAGCCTGCGCAAGGCTACGCGCTGCTCGGCCTCCAGCTGCCTGTTGATCGATGCCACGCCGCGAGCGATGATGCCGTCTTCCGATCCGGATGCCTTGACTACTTCGATCTGTGACAGCGAAGAGGACATGAGCGTCCCGACGTCGATGGTCTCCACAAGCACACTTGCTGCATCATCTTTGGCCTTGCGCAGGTACCGAGCTGTCGCCACCGCCATGACTGCGGCAATCACCAGTGCCGTGAGGCCCACCAACGGGTCGATGGCAACGAGCACAATGGCAGCAATGGCGCTGATGGAGACGGCGGCGCCAATGCCCAGTGCAAGCGAGGTGACGTCGGCGCTCATCGACTCAATGGCATGAATGCGCTGCGCAAGGGAATCGGCGCCTCGCTGGGCATGGAATGCAGCCGGAAGCCGAATGATGCGGTCAACCACCGTGGCCGCGAGCCTAATATTGATTCGGGTGGAGAGGCGAATGGTGAGAACACCCTGAACCGCCTGCAGCAGCACTTGGACACCGAGGGCGATGACGAGACCGGTCACCACAGCGGCTGCCGCAACGCCGTTGAGTCCGTTGAGCCCGTTGCCATAGATGGTCATGAGAGCGGGGACAAGGAAGGTCGGGACGAACAGCAACAGACCGACGATCAAGGCAGCGAAAACGGCTGGGCCCAGATTCCCGGCTGCCGCCAGCAGCCGGCTCACGATGTTAGGACGCTTACCCCCGGCCTGAAACCTGTCATCTGGCAGCACGGAGATGACCAATCCCGTGAATGCACTGTCGAACTCGTCCGCTGGGCATTTGCGCGATCCACGAGCGGGGTCATTGAGGAACCAACCCCCTGGATACCAACCCTCCACGACAACGAAATGGTTGAAACCCCAATTGACGATCAGGGGGAACACCTGTTGCTTCACGTCCTCCGGCTCGCAGTTAGTCACCTGGCCGGTCATTCCGAAGGAGTCTGCTGCCGTGATGATGTCGCGGACGTTGGCTCCATCGCGGGATACTCCGCAGGCATCGCGCAGTTCATCCATATCCACGAACCGGCCATGATGGGCGAGAACCATTCCCAGGCTCGCCGCACCGCCTTCGTTGGGCTCCAGCTGACGGATCGTGGGCACCCTGACGCGGCTGCGTGCCGGCGGATCGATCGCTGTCACTGTCATGTGAAACTCACGAGTTCGCGGAGCACGGTCGATTCGGACTCAACGATCTCGACCTGAACCTCGGCCCCGGAGGGAAGTGCGTCGCTGGTGGTGACAGACACCAGCACGTAGGTAGCGAGGGGGTCGAGTGGAAGAGCCGTGAGTTCGGCGGCGCGGACGCCAGGCAGGGGCGTTGTCGACACCTCCGTCACGACGCCCTGCGCCACGATTCCTGCTCCGGACAGATTCGCCTTCTGTCCTATCTGGATTCCTTGCGCAGCCTCCTCCTTAACCGGTACCAGGATGGCGCCACCACTGCCGGCCGGGAGAAGAGTCATGAACGTCTCCCCTGCCGCGACCGCCTGTCCGGGAGAGGCAAGGAGTTGCCAGACCGTGCCGTCGCCTGGGGACCTCAGTTCGACGGGCTCTCCATCGGCGCTGACTCCTGAGGCCAGCGACTCGCCCTGGCCGACTACATCGCCCTCCCCCACCATGACTGTCTCAAGGCTCATGCCGACCGCGCTCTCGATGCTCACCACACCCGACGCGGCGACCACCCGACCTTCGGTCGCCACAGATGTCACGTGAGGGGTACCCGCCAGGTAGATCCCACCGGCGAGGAGCAGGACGACTGCTCCGATGAGGGCAATCCAGATCTTGGGCGTGGTGATGGGCAGCAGATTGTCAACCTGCATGGGAATGTCCACGTGAGCCCGGGCCCTGTCCCGAAAGTCGTGCGGCTTCGGTTCCTGACCCTCCGGCGATGCCTCCTCAACGGCATCCAGGATCGCGTCCATGACCTTGGAACGTTGTCGGCCGTACCCGGGCGGTGGTCCAGAAGCGGTCACGGGCATCCGTTCTCAAGGAGTCATGGACGGGGCCACACCAACCGGATCGGTTCGATCCATGACCCCGCCGCGATCGTGCCCGCAAGAGCCTAGTCATGTTGACGCTCAGCGGACAACGCCTTCGTGGATCGCTCACTATGCTTCGGGTTGCCTGACGCCTCACGAGTCTCGGAGAGGACACCTACCCATGGCTCCTTGCTCCGCACCCGAAGCGTGCACGGATCACAAGGGCTAGCGATCACCGCCGACTCCGCCCTGGTCTGGGGCGCACTCATGCCCGGCATCACCACTCACCCGCTGGAACCGTGGGTTGCTCGGGCCCTTGCCCAGGGTGTCACCACCGTGTGCTTGTTTGAGGGCGCGTGTGGGAGCCCGGAGCGAACGCGCGCAACCGTTCGGGACCTGCGCGCAATGTCTCCCAGGCTGCTCATTGCTGTTGATGAAGAGGGCGGCGAGGTTACGCGGCTGCAGTCAGCCACCGGCTCGTCCTTCCTGTCGCCGGCGGCTCTGGGTGTGATCGCAGACCTTGAGGTAACGCGCGCGACCGGGCGACTCATCGGCGACATGCTTCGCACTGCGGGCGTCGACTGGACCTTTGCACCGATGGCCGATGTATACGGCGGCCCAGCCAATCCAGCGATCGGCGTGCGCTCCTTCTCCAGCGATGCGCACAGGGCAGCCAGCCATGTTGCTGCGTTCATCACCGGAGTCCAGTCGACCGGCGTTATAGCCACGGCCAAGCACTTCCCCGGCCACGGAGACACGCGTGTCGATAGCCATGAGTCAATGCCCACCGTCCATGCGAGTATCGATCTGCTGCACCGGCGTGAGCTCTACCCGTTCAGATCAGCCATCAGAGCCAACGTGGGTGCTTTCATGACGGGTCACCTACTGGTCACAGCGCTGGATGCCGATGCTCCCGCGAGCCTCTCGTCAGCGATCACGACCGACCTCCTGCGCGGCGCACTCGGGTTCACCGGTGTGGTCGTGACCGATGCCATCGACATGGGTGCGATGTCGGGTCAGCACGGTGATGGACTCCCGCATGCTGTCGTGTCCAGTCTGCTCGCCGGAGCCGACATCGTCTGCCTTGGTTCGGCCGACCAGGAACGAGCCATCGAATCTGCTGCGGAGGCGATCTTCGAAGCCATTGAGGACGGGGGCCTCGAGCCCTCAGTTCTCGTCGCTGCATCGGAACGCCGCGCCCAGTTGACCGCCCGGAGGCGCAAGTCCTACGAACTCGTCAACGTGCAGGCCGATGAGCTCCTTGTCGCTGATGCCGCTGACGGCTCCCTCCTCGTGCAGGGAGACGTGGAGCTAACCGGATCGAGGGTCGATGTGCTCAGTCTCAGTACCTCGCCCGGCTACGTGAGCGGAGCGCCGTCGTGGT
>JAPLBU010000089.1:13691-28909 GCA_026392575.1 Actinomycetota bacterium
GAGAGCTCGTGATCGAGATCCGCGACGATTGGAAGAGTGCCGAGCTGGTCCGTTTGATCACCCGAGCTGTTCGTGAGCGACCGGATGCGGTCATCGTCGACGTCGGAATTGGAACTACTGGCCTGCCCCATTGCCGTGGCGTTGTCACGACCCATGGAATCGGCAACTTGTCCATTGCCCTCGCGGCCTGCCGGTTGACCGGGCGCGATCCACGAGCGACGGTGTTGTCGATCCTCACGGCCGCGCGCGCGTAACGATCTGGGGACCGGCCGAACGCGACAGTCTCGGCCACCTGGATGGTGTGTCTGGACTTCGTGTCGATGGCGTGCGTCAGCGCAATCCAGGTGCCGATTGAGGGAACGGTCAGCACCTGGTGAGTCGCCGGGCGCTCTAGACGAGTGGGTAGCAGTAGAGGTCGAGCTGCTGACGGGTCCGAAAGCCCACTGACTCGTACAGGCGGGTGGCACCCGTGGTGTTGCGCCCATCGACCGTGAGTGCAAGCCCCGCGCGCCCACGTACCACCGCATCCGACGCGGCGCACTGGAGCAGCCAGCGCGCGATGCCGCGGCCGCGTGCAGACGGGATGACGCCGAGGGTGCGGACATAGCTCTCACCGAACTCGGCCTTGGAATCGTCAAGAATGCACAACCCCACCGGCTGCCCATCAGACTCGGCGATCCACCACCGCGACGGATCACAGCCCTCGGTGGCGAGCAGTTGCGCAAGGTAGTCCTCGAAGCCCCGTTCGAATGTCTCACCGAAGTGGTCGGCGAACGACTCATTGCGCAGCCGCAGCAGCAGCCGCTGGTCGGACTCACCATCCACCACCCGCTTGGTCGCGTGGTCGGGTGCCTGAGGTGCGATCCGTGGCCGGCCACCGAGGTCGAGGACCATCCGCCAGTACGTGCGCACGGCAGTGAAGCCGGCCGCCACGATCGCATCGGCGTACTCCTGATCCGTCGTATACGTGGCCGCCGTCACCTGCCAGAAGCCGGCATCCATCTCCAGCGAGTCGGCACCATCCGGCACCTTCGCATCGACGTCCGCAGCCGCGGCGGTCCTCGCGTGGGCGAGACCTCGCTCCAGGAGCTCGTCGAGGAGTTCGCGACGTTGGGGGCCAAGGGCATAGACATCGATGAACATCTCCCGGCCATCAACCTCGTTCTCCACGCCGAGCAGTCCCACCGGCGTCTGCCCGTCGAACATGAGTTCCTGCGCCTCACGCATGGCGACGGGTCCAGTGAGCTGGGCGGTGATCGACTCCAGCGTGACGTCCGACGTGCCGTCGTTGATCAGTTCACATTCGCGAGCCACCTGGTAGGCCGCCTGCAGATGCGCTGCGTCGTCGACATCGAGCGCCAATAGGCGAGTGCGCATACCGCACATATTAGACAGCAACTGTGAATCGCATCCCAGGCTCTGGCGCTGGGCAGTGACCAGACGATCCCCCGCCGATACTGCACAATGTCCAGCGTGAACCGTGCGAGCACCGAAGAGATCCACGACCCTGCGGTTGCCGAGCCGGCCGACCTCGTTGCCGCCGCACTTCCGGTTACCGACCGGCGGGCGTGGTTGCTGCTCACTGCGGTCGCCCTCCTAATAGTGGCTGGGCTGGTGTGGACGGTGTTCGGGCGAGCGCCGGAGACCATTTCGGGTCCGGGCATGATCGTGCCCACGCATGGTTTCGTCGACGTGGGGACAGACCTGGCGGGCACAGTGTCCGATGTGCTGGTCGATCCTGGGCAGTCGGTGCAGGCCGGTACACCCGTGGCCACGCTGCTCACCCCGTCCGGAGGCACGGTCAAGATCCTTGCTGCGGTGGATGGCGTGATCGCGACCATCGTTGCCAAGCAGGGTGGAATCACCGACCCCGGCTCTGCCATTCTCACGATCGATCCTGACGCCGGCGGCAACGTCGCCGTTGCCTTCCTGCCGGCGGAGCAGGGGGCCCGGCTGCGAACCGGGATGCCCGCGCTCGTTGCTCTGGCGTCCATGCCCCAGTCCCAGTACGGCTACATCACCGGCACCGTCACGGCTGTCTCGCGACTGCCCGTCACCGCCGACCGGGTGATGCTTCTGGTCGGCGGCAATGAGCAGCTGCCCTCCTACTTCATGTCCTCCGGGCTGGTCGTCGAGGTGAAGGTGACTCTGGACGAGGATCCGGCCAACCCAACAGGCTACGAATGGACGATCGGTGGCGGGCCGGACACTCAGGTGACCACGGGGACGCTGGCAGATGTCACGGTGGTCCTGTCAGACGCCAGTCCGTTTGCACGGATCGCCAGGTGACCGACCACGGCATCCGCAGTTCGCTGGCCCGGCTGGTTCGACTCAGCCCCGCCACGTACGGGTATGTCGGCGTGGCGTCCCTTCTTGAGACCGTGCCCGGCGTCGCCGTCCCCCTGCTCATCGGTCTCTTCGTCGATGAGGTGCTGGTGGCAGCCAATGACGCGTGGACCGTACCGATCACTGTGGGGCTGATCGCCGCCCTCATCGTGGTCGCAAGCCTCAGTTCGCTCCAGTACCGCGTGCTGGCCCGGTTGGCCGTGCGTCTCAGCGCGACCGAATCCACCAGGTTCGCGTGGCATGTCCTGCGCATTCCCGTTCCGGCCGTCTCCGAGTTCGGTACCGGAGACCTCACGGCTCGTTCCAGCTCGATTCAACGTCAGTCGTTCATGTCGGGGCTGCTGGTGCCGTTCGCGCTGGGGAACGTGATCGCCATCGTCGTCTACACCCTCTTCATCCTCGCCCTGTCGTCAGCACGCTGCTTCTTCGGCGCCGGCGCGTCCTGCAGACCCGCTCCGACGCTGCGCTGGTGGCGCTGTCGTCCGTGACCACCCAGACCATCGGTTCCATCGAGGATGTCAAGGCGGCAGCCTGGGAGCCCTGGATCTTTGACCGCTGGAGTCAGCATCGATCTGCGCAGGGTCGAGCGACATCGGCCTTGGCCACCGATGGGCAACGGCTCGGTCTGGTGAGTCCGCTCACGCAGGCGGTTGGCCTCGGACTCGTCCTCGCTGTGGGGTCGCTACTGGTCTTCGTCGGCGACTTGTCGATCGGCACTCTCGTGGCAGCTCAGGCGATGCTTCTGGCGATTCTCATTCCGGCCGGGCAGCTGGTGTGGATCGGCACTCTCATCGAGTCGGTCAACAGCATCCAGCGCCAAGCCGATGCGGTGACTGAGACTCCGCTCGATGTTGAGGTGACGGCCCACCCGTCCCAGCACGGCGGCGGTGCGGTGTCCGGGCCGATGTCGCTCAGGTTGCGTGATGTGACGTTCGGGTACGAGCCCGGCGAGATGCCCCTGCTGGACGGACTGACCCTTGACGTCCCGGCCGGCACCTGGCTGGCGGTTGTCGGCTCCAGCGGAAGTGGCAAGTCGACCCTGTCGCGCTTGACGGTAGGCGAGTTGCAGCCCTGGTCCGGAGCCGTCTTCCTCAACGATGTCCGACGCCTTGATCTGCCACGGTCACTGCGCACAGGGCGACTCGGATATGTACCGCAATACCCCGTGCTGATGCCGGGGACGATTGCCGAGAATGTCACGATGTTCGACGAGTCGATTGCCGTGGAACGCATCCATCAGGCGCTGATCGATGCCCAGGTGGCATACGCCGTCAATGCCCGACCTGGCGGGCTCGAGGAGCGAGTATCGGCAACCGGACATGGCTTCAGCGGGGGCGAGCTCCAGCGCCTGGCCATCGCGCGCGCCCTTGTTCGTGATCCTGACCTTCTGATCCTCGACGAGGCGACCAGCGCGCTCGATCCGCTGGTGGAGGTCGACGTGATCCGCGCTCTTCGCGCGAGAGGCTGCACCTGCCTACTGGTCGCGCATCGACTGAGCACCGTTCGGGATGCGGATCGGATCATCGTCCTCGAGCACGGCCACATCGTGCAGGAGGGGACCTTCGACGAACTGATCGAGTCCGGGCGTTTCGCGGAGTTGGCCCATGGCTGACGACTTCGTGGACCCAATCCCACTAACTGGTCTGGACGAGGCAGTTCAGGCCCTCACCTCCCCTGATAGCACCAGTGTGCTCTCGGCACCTCATCGGGCTGATCAGATTCACGACGCACTTTCCCTGATCGGCGAGGCGCTCGATGAGCCATCGATCTCCCGAACCGGGGGCGGTGCCGACGACACGATGGAAACCGCGATTGCCACATCGGGTCTGATGGCCTGGCGCGTCCGGCTCACCGGTCGCTGGTTCACGAATGTGCCGGTACCGCTCCTCGTCCGTAATGACACTGGGCCTGCCATGGTCGTCGCAGATGAACACGGCGTACTGATGGTCGATGCCGGCACCAGGAAGAGCCGGCGGCTGACCAGTCGCCACGCGGAGAGGGTAGACGCCGACGCGCTGGCATTCGCCGTCGATCTGCCGACCACAAATCGCTGGCCGGCTCTCATCGCCTGGTCGCTGCGTCGGCAGCGCCGAGACCTGTGGGCGTTCGTTCTCCTCGCCGCTGTGACGGGAATCGGGGCACTCCTGTTACCGGTCACGACCGCCGCCGTGTTCGAGGTCGCTCTACCGCTGGGTCGACCGGACCTTGCGATCGCACTCCTGATCGCCTTTGGCCTGGCCAGTACCGCTCTCGCACTGCTGGCACTGCAGCGCGGGTACGTCGTCGTACGGATCCGCGACCGGATGGATGTCACCCTGTCCGCCGGTGCCGTCAGCCGACTGCTGCGGCTGAAGGCCGGGTTCTTCCGCTCCCGCACCGTCGGTGATGTCGCGAACCGCGCCCTCGCCGTCGACCGCGCACGCGCGGCAGTTGAGGACTCTGTGGTCTCGCTGCTGGCCGCGTCCGTCTTCGGACTCGTCAGCATCGGCTACCTGTTCGCCGCAGGGGCCACGATCGGCTTCATCACCGCCGGGGTCGTCGTGATCGTCCTGGCCGCCTCCGTCGTCATCCAGTTGCGAGCCCGTGAACTGCTCACTCCCTTGCTGGAGCATCGGAGCCAGACCGACGCCTTCCTCCTGTCGTTGCTGGCGAACGTCGTCTCCTGGCGCGCAACGGGCGCCGAGGACCGTGCGTTGGCCAGGTGGGCACGCGCGCAGAGTGCCAGCACCCGTTCCATGCGCACCCGTCTCCGAGCGATATCCCTCAGTTGGACCATCGAGAGAGTCGCTCCGACGGCGGTCCTCACGGCCTTCGTCGTCGCAGTTGCTGTGGCGCCGGTGGCGGACCTCATGCCGGGTGATCCCGCGGCGCCGGGCGTATTCCTGGCGATGTACGCAGCGGTTGCCCAGGTGACGATCGCCACCCTGGCCCTGAGCGCCAACCTGCTGCCCCTGTCCGAGTACGGTCCCCAACTCGCGCGACTCGAGCCCATCCTCATGAGCCCGACCGAGCGAGACCAGGCGAGCACCCAATCGGGGCTTCTCACTGGCGCCGTCTCCTTGCAGGACGTGCAGTTCGGCTACCGATCCGACCGACCGCCGCTCTTCACTGGCATGTCCTTCGATGTCTCCCCCGGCGAGTTCGTCGCGGTCGTGGGCCCATCCGGTAGCGGGAAGTCGACCCTGCTGCGGCTCATGCTCGGATTCGAGGATCCGTGGGCGGGAACGGTGAGCTACGGCGGCAACGACCTGGCTCAGGTCGATCCGACGACGGTGCGACGGCAGATGGGGGCGGTCCTTCAGGGGGCACACCCACTCGGAACAACGATCCGGGAGAGCATCTGCGGGCCCCGGTCCCTGACCGATGACGAGCTGCACGTCCTGCTTTCCCGCTCCGGACTCGCGGATGATGTGGCGGCCATGCCACATGGCCTCGATACCTCGGTTGGGTCCGGCGGGGCTGACCTCAGCGGCGGGCAGCGCCAGCGGGTGATGCTGGCCGCCGCCCTCGCCGGGGATCCCGCCATCCTTCTCCTTGACGAGGCCACGAGTGCGCTCGACAACCTCACGCAGTCCATCGTCATGAAGAGCATCCTCGAGTCGAAAGCGACGCGCTTCGTGATTGCCCACCGGCTCTCCACGGTTCGCCGAGCAGACCGGGTGCTCGTGATCAGTGGTGGGACCATCTCGGAATCCGGCACTCCCGATGAGCTCCTGGCCGCGGGCGGCTTGTTCGCACAGCTCGCCGCGCGGCAGGAGATCTGAGATGCAGGTCTCGGCACCGGAGGCGGGGCGCGCGGCGCTCGATGCCTATGCAGCCCCTGGCCGATCCGCACTTGTTCGCATTCGCGCATCGGGCGTCGAGTGGGAGGGGGGCGTTGATCCGGATCGTTCATACCGGGTGGCGAGCCTGCTCAAGCTGGGCATCGCGATCGCGGTCGAGGACGGCGTACGGGATGGCCGAATCGATCCGGATACCGAGATCACCGTGCGGGAGCTGGATGCGCATCCGGACGATCACTCCGTGACCGATCTGCTGAACCCGGCAACAGTCCTCCGACTGCGCGACACCCTCGCCCTCATGGTCGGTGCGAGTGACAACACATGCGCACGTTGGCTGAGCAGCATCGTCGGGCTCGAGGACGACCCTGAAGCAGCGGCGGGCCAAACGACCTGCCGCGATGCGCTTGACCTCCTGCGCGCTGCCGCCGATCGCCAGCGATACCCGATCACATCGCATGCCCTGCGGCACTCCATCCGCAATTCACGCATCCCGCTCGGAGCCACCGATGCCGACATGACCGTCGCGCACAAGACCGGAACACTGTCTGGGCTTGCGCACGATGTCGCCATCATCGAGTGCGATGCCGGGGTGGCGGAGATTGCCTTCCTGACGGATCAGCAGCACGACACGCTCGTCACCGGCTACGCCATGGGGATCTGCACGCGCGAAGTCCTCACCGCATGGGGCCTGGCGGTGCGGTCAACCGTTTCGGTCGATGGGGAGTAGGAAATCAACATGAGATGGCGAGCGGCTGGAAGTGCCGTGGGTGTCCTTGCTGCCGGCACGGCGGCGGCGGGGGCATTCCTCGTGGCACGGGTCCTTCGTGCTGAGCGCGACGCCGTCAGGCCTGTGGTCCTCACCCCCACACCGGGCCAACGAACGGCTCTGGTCGTGTTCGGGGCCGAGACGCTGCCCACGGGACCCAGCCGCGAACTCGCTTCCCGGCTATCGCACACCGTTCGGCTATGGCATGCGGGCGTGGCAGATGTTGTCGTCGCCAGCGGGGGTGTGGATGGTGAGCTAGACGAGGTTGCGGCGATGGTCACCGCTCTCCGAGGCGCTGGGCTCCCGCCCGATGCGGTTCTCGAAGGCCGGCCGGGTGGCAACACCCGCCAGACGCTCGCCACGATGGCGCGAATGTATACCGAGGAAGGTCTCGGGCCCTGGATCGCGGTCTCGACGCCGTACCACGCTCGACGCATCCGCGACGAGGCCCATCGAGCTGGAGTCGAGGTCGTCGTATCGGGCCCGGCCGACAGTCCCGAGACCATCAACCGGGCCGTACACCGCTCACGGGTGATGACCGAGGCCGTTGCAACCCTGTACTACGTGCTGCCGACGTCGTTGACTTCCCGCCTGCGGACAACGACCGGCACATTGCGCCATAGCCTGCCCCTGCTGTTGGCAGGGAGGGCAGGAGACATCACGCCCGGGCGCGCTGAAACCGGTTCGCCCTGAACTCCTCGGCAAGCATGTCGTTCATCGGTGCGAGCTGCCCGACAGCCACGGCCAGCAGGTGGTCAGCCAGCCCCGAATTGAGTGCCAGCACCGGACCATGCAGGTAGGTCCCGATGATCGAGCCCTGTAGGGCCCCCTCCACTGGTTCGGCTGCACCATTGCCGATGCCGTGCAGCACTCTCGCCAACGGTCGGGCGTCGGAACCAAGGGACGTGGCCCCGCGGTGGTTCTCGAAGCCGATCAACGTCGGGAGGTCGGGAACACCGGTCGCGTCAGCTATGACATCTCCAACAGCGCGAACCGATCGTCTTTCGGTCCTCAGATCGAGCAGACCAAGGCCGATGACGCGACTGTCGGAACCGTCAGTGAACCACTCCCCCAGGATCTGCATGCCCGCGCACACGGCGAGTACTGGCGCGCCACGATGCACAGCCATGGATAGCCCGGAGTCCTCGCGCAGGAGTTCGGTTGCCCGCATCTCCTGTGCGTCCTCTCCGCCCCCGATCACATAGAGGTCCGCGGTGGCCGGCACGGGATCGCCGGGCAGCACATCGACGATCGCCACTCGGATACCTCGCGACTCGGCCCGGTGCCGGAGCACCGAGACATTGCCCGCATCTCCGTAGGTGCTCAGGAGGGCGGGAAAGATGTGCGCGATCGTCAGCTGGTTGTTCACCGTCGACCTCGCAGCGCCTCGAATGAGCCATAGGTCGCGGCGATCACCAATGGCCCCTCCTTCATCCGTCTAGCCAGTTGATGGACATCTGCATCAACAACGGGCCGCGCACCGGCGACCTCCAGTCGATATGCCACATCCGCTCGATGGACGCCATGGGCGCCGACCGTCCTACCGGCAAGCTCTTCGAACGGGACATCCCAGAGCCACGACGTATCGAGCCCATCCACCTCGTCGGCATTGATGCTCACGATGAGGACATCGTCATCGCCCAGCATCGGAAGCAAGCTGGCCCACCCGGCCGGGTTCTTGGCGAGCAGTGTGCGCGCGGATCGTTCGCCGACCTGGATGGAGCCGTAGCGTCCCTCAACTTCGTCAATGGTCGATATCCGACGAACGGCATCATCGACACCGACACCCATCCGCTCGGCGACCGCAATCGCGAAGGCCGCGTTGCCGCGGTTGACCGCGCCCGGAAGCGATAGGTCCAGACGCACGCTCGCACCGGCTGGAAGGTGCACCACATCACCATCGACCGTGTAGTCCGCCACGGGCTGCCGGAGTCCACACGTGCACGACCAGGTGGCGGCTTCCCATGTCAGGACTGCTGTGCAGCGCGGGCAGACGACGCTGTCCTGGCGCCATACCCAGCCAGGATCCACCCAGGTCGCCGACCGGGTGCCTACTGCCGCGACGATGTTCGGGTCCGTCGCATTCGCGATGACGTGCACCTCGGAGCCATCGAGATAGCCGGACCATCGGCGCGCGACCGCGCCGACCTCGTGCATCCGATCCATCTGGTCACGGCTCAGATTGAGCGCCACGAAGATCTCCGGCTTCGTCGCCGAGCCGATGGCGGGCACGTACAGCTCATCGACCTCCATGGCAGCCACCCGAGCAGAGGATCTCGAGTACGCCTCGATGACTCCGCCAGACATGTTCGCTCCGGTGGTGTTCGTCGCAACGGCCCCGCCAAGCGCTGCAGCGATCATCGCTGTGGTCGTCGACTTTCCATTCGTTCCCGAGACCAGCACCGTCGATCGTCCGGCGGACAACTGTGCCAGGGCATCGGGTGCAATGCTCTGGATCAGGTGCCCCGTCACGACGATGCCCTGTCCGCGACCACTGATGCGCGAAGCAGCACCCGCCGACGCCCCCACCGCCCTCGCAACCGCGAGTCGAGCGCGTGCTGTCCGGGAGTACGTCACCGGCAGCGGGAGCCGGGTGCCATCCACCGCACGAGACTAGCGTCCAAGGCTCTCGGCATGTCCGGAAGCGGAGCCGCCTAGAATCACCTGCATCCGGACCGCGGAACTGGGAGCGACGATGGCCTTTCTGATGACTCACTTCTATCCGGGTGGTACGGCGGAGCAGTACGCCGTCATCCTGAACGCCGTACATGCCGACGGGGTGCTGCCGCCAGGGCAGTTGTCGAGTGCCGCGGGGCCGACAGAGGGTGGCTGGCTGATCAGCGCCGTGTGGAAGTCGCGCGAAGCCCTCGGCTCATTTGTCACGGGCACGCTAATGCCGGCACTGGCGGACGTCAGCGGTGGCTTCGAGACCGCTCCGGAGGAGCGACTCGCCGAGTGCACGCTCTACCAGACCGCCTAGCCACACCTTCTGAGGAGATGGATCATGAGCCAGTCACTGTCCGCTGCACATGACGACCTCTACAGCGCCCTCGACGTGATGCTGACGGGGGATGCCGATCCGGTGTTGGCCGTGTGGTCGCTGGAAGACGATGTCACCTACGCCGGGCCCTTTGGCGGGTTCACTGTGGGACGCCAGTCCGTGGCCGACGCCTTCCGCCAGTCGGCCGCCATGCAACTCGGGGGCCGCATCGAGGTCACGGATGTTCACTTCGTAGAGACCTCCGACATGGGCTACACGGTGTGCACAGAGCGTGGCATTGACCATGTCATCGACGGTGCACCGGTGAACCTGACCCACCGGGCGACGAATGTCTTCCGGCGTGAGCCGAGCGGCTGGCGCCTCGTGCACCACCACACAGACGCCTCGTCGGCCTGAGCAGTCGAAGTCGAGTCAGCCCGCGTGCGTGACGATCGGGGAATCGCATGACATGGCTTGTCAACGATCCGAACACGTTCGTCGAGGACATGCTTACGGGCTTCCTGGATGTGCACTCCCGGTATGCCGTGGGGGTTCCCGGCGGTGTGGTGCGCGTACGTGAGACGCGACCGGGCAAAGTGGCGTTCATCGTGGGTGGTGGATCGGGCCACTATCCGGCCTTCGCGGGGATCGTCGGACCCGGCCTGGCCGATGGAGTGGTCGTCGGGAACGTATTCGCGTCGCCCTCTCAGGAACAGGCACACTCCGTCGCCATGATCGCGCAGGCGGGCGCCGGTGTGGTCTTCGGGAGCGGCAACTACGCAGGCGACGTCCTGAACTTCACGGCCGCCGTAGAGCGCCTGAACTCCGAAGGCATCCCCGCACGGGTGATCTACGTGACCGACGATGTCGCCAGTGCGCCGGCTGCCGAGATCGATAAGCGACGCGGCATCGCCGGCGACATCGTGGTCTTCAAGGTCGGCGGTGCCGCTGCAGAGGCCGACTATCCGCTCGACGAGGTCGTGCGGGTGATGAGGCTGGCCAATGACCGCACTCGAACCCTTGGCGTCGCCTTCAGCGGCTGCACTCTTCCGGGTGCCGCGCATCCCCTCTTCACGGTTCCTGAGGGGAAGATGGGCGTCGGACTCGGCATTCACGGTGAGCCCGGGATATCCGAGGCAGCTCTCCCTCGTGCCGACGAGTTGGCCGAACTGCTCGTCAAGGGCGCCCTCGCCGAGTTGCCCGTCGTCCCCGGTTCGCATGTCGCCGCGATCCTGAACGGCCTGGGCGCAACGAAGCAGGAGGAGCTGTTCGTCATCTGGAGCACCGTCGCGCGACTGCTCGCGGAGCGGGGACTGATCGTGGTGGACCCGGAGGTGGGCGAGTTGGTGACCAGCCTCGATATGGCCGGCTGCTCGCTCACGATCGCTCATCTTGATGACGAACTCGAGGCCCTCTGGCGCGCCCCGGCTGACACCCCGGCATTCCGCAGGGGCGCCACCGACGCGCGCACGGACTCAGGCCCTCTGCGTCATACGAATGCTGCGGTCGAGCGGGCGGTGACCGTCTCGGCGCCGGCGAGCAAGGCCTCGCACGCCTGTGCCGTGCGCATCATGGCTGCGCTGCGGGCGATGCAGGCGACGATCGTGGCTGCGGAAGAGGAGTTGGGCGACCTTGACGCCGTGGCCGGAGACGGCGACCACGGTCGCGGAATGGTCACAGGCATCTCGGCCGCCGTCGCACATCAGGCGCCCTGTGGGGTGCGGCCCTTTCTGCCATCGGTTCACGTCTGGGCGACGAGCCTCTGACAATCACTCCCACCGATCTTGCGACAGCCCTGCGCTCGGGCCTCGATGCGCTCCAGGGACGTGGTGGGGCCGAACTCGGCGACAAGACGATGATCGACGCCTACGTGCCCTTCCTGGACACCTTGGACACGCGCCTCGGCGAGGGAGCCGACCTGGCAGTTGCGTGGTCCGACGCGGCTGGCGCGGCGACAGCGGCCGCGCAGGAGACGGCAGCGCTACGGCCCCGGATCGGGCGCGCCCGACCTCTCGCAGAACGCAGCCTCGGGACACCAGATGCGGGGGCCGTCTCCCTGGCCCTGTGCGTGACGGCGATCGCACCGACCCTGCGTGGGCAAGACGACGGCTCAGGAGTCTGAGAAGTCCACGTCTGCGGTAGCCACCACATTGCCGGTGCGACCAGGTGCGGCTGCCCAGCTCCAGTACATGTTCGTGTACGCGATGGACTCCGCCGGGCCAACCGGGAATCCCCACTCGCGCATGTCCTCGGTGGTGTGCGCATCGGACACCAGGGTCGTGTCGTAGCCGCGGACCAGTGCGCCGTGCAGCGTCGATCGGATGCACGCCTCCGTCTGCGCACCGGTAACCACGACGTGCCCGACCTCAAGCTGGGCCAGGATCTCGCCGAGGCTGGTGTCTTCGAAGGAGTCTCCGTACATCTTCTGGATCAAGGGCTCGGTTTCGAGACGCGGTAGCTCGGGGATGTACTGCCAGCCCTCCGAGTCGATCGGCATGCCCTCGTCGGAGTGCTGAACCCACAGCACCGGAACGTTCGCTGCGCGTGCTCGATCGACGAGGCTATGGATATTCGCCACCACCTGGGTACGTTCGAACGCCTCGCCCACCACTGCGACCTGCATGTCGATCACGAGCAGAGCTGTGCGCGGCCTGTCCTCCAGCGTCGTCATGGGAGCATATTGCGTCGACTAGCAGTGAACAACAACGTAGGTAATGCCGACACCGCCCGCTACCCCGTCCAGGTCAGCGTCTGACAGGGCGCCGCTCGATGCTGCGGCAGCGAACTCGCTGGCGGTGACGTCGAATCCCTGCTCGGCAGCGATCCCCTGCGCCTCCTCCGCCGTCGCAGCGGCGGCCAGCGCGGCAGCAAAGGTGGGGTCGCTGGCGATTCGGGCGATGAGTGCGTCGAGCTGGTCCTGGGACATGCTGCCTCCGGTGTCTTCGGTGCTCGATTAGGACGTCATCTTGGCAGGTGTTCGACGCCAGCGGAAGACCGACCTTCCAGCCCGCACCAGCAGGACGGCAACGATGACGGCACCGACCAACAGGACGAGTGCGATTGCTGCCGCAACCCACGGATTGACCACCGCAATCACGACGACGCCCGCTACGGCGATGTCCGCCGCGACCGACACCACCACGCTGCTTGCCGGCCCCCCGTGGGGATATCCACAGATGGGGCGGCAATGAGTGCGGCTACAACCGCACCGGCGATCGGCCGGATCACCGTGTTGATGGCATCCCAGGCCGAGTCGATGAGCATGATCTTGTCCGCGATGGTGTCCACGACAGCAAGCACGGCGAAGACCACGAGGACGTCGACCCGCTCGAACCCCGGCGGAACGTCCCAGCCGGCGAAGCGGCCGAGTAGCCCCGTCATGAGAACGAGCAGATAGGGGTTGATGCCGGCAGCCCAGGATGCCGTGAAGGCAAGGGGGATCGCGGACTCCATGGGGACATTGTGCGGCCTGGGGACTGGATTCGACATGATGACGCCATGGCTTCGAATGACGGGTATCCCGCCGCGCTCGAGCGGGGACATGAATTGTTCCCGGGAGTCCGGATCGGACGACCCGGCCGGGCACGCACCTACTGGCTGACCATCGCAGCCATGCGACTGCTTCGTCTGCGCTGGGCCGTCAGCGTCACCGGCTCGCAGCACGTGGGTTCCGGGCCGGCGATTCTCGTCGGCAACCACGTGTCCGCGATGGACCCGGTTGCTGCGGTGGTGACCCACTGGTGGCGGGTGACGGCATTCACGAAGTCGGAGGTGTTCACCAAGCGAGGGGCGATCTTCTTCCGCCTGATGGGGCAGATTCCCCTGCGCCGGGGTGATGAGGAGGCGACCCACTGGGCGATGGGCATGGCCGCGCTGTCACTCGCGCACGGCGGCAAGCTCGGCCTGTACCCCGAGGGGACCCGCTCCCCCGACAAGCGTTCCCTGCACCGACTGCACAAGCGCATCCTCATCCCGATCCTCGAGGCGAATCCCGATGTCCCCGTCCATGCGATCGTGACGACCTACCCGGGTCGACGGCACGGCCGCATTCGCATTGACGTCCAGCTTTCTCCCCGTCTGGATATCGACCCTCGGACGATGACTGCCGATGAGCTCACGGAGGCTGTCCGTGCGGCGCTCATCACTCTTGGCCAACTCGAATACGTCGACGAGTACGCCCGCGATGTGAAGGCCAGACGAGCGGCGGGCCCGGGCGCGTGATCACGCGGTTCGCCCCGACGCCCAGCGGCTACCTGCATGTTGGCAACGCTGCCAATGCGCTGCTGGTCGCGTGGCTGGCCGCTCAAGCCGACGGCGTGATCGCGCTGCGAATCGATGATGTGGATGCGACGCGTGCACGACCCGAGTACGTCGAGGACATCTTCGACCTCATGGCTTGGTTGAACATTCCCTGGGCGATCGGTCCACGCAACTCCGCGGATTTCACTTCACACCACTCCATGACTCGGTCAACCGAGCGATACCGCAGCGAGGTATCGGCGGCTCAGGCGCGTGGACTCGACGCGTACGCGTACGCGTGCGCCTGCTCGCGTGCCCAGGTCACCGCCATCCCCACGGGTGGCTGCCCCGGCGGCTGCCGCGGACTCAGCCTGCCGCTCGTACCGGGGAAGACGGCCCTGCGCATGCATGTGCCGAACGGCACAGACGTCATCGTCGGCAGCCGGGTGGTGCATCTCGACAAGGTGATGGGCGACTTCGTCATCTGGCGGCGTGACGACCTGCCGGCCTACCACCTGGTCTCGGTGATCGAGGACCGAGACCTCGGCACCACGCACATCCTGCGAGGGGAGGACCTCGTCGAGTCGACGGCTGCGCAGCTCCTCCTCGCACCACACCTGGCAGCGAACAGCGTCGCGGACGCTACCTACCTCTTCCACGGCCTGCTGGTCGATGAGGACGGCACCAAGCTCTCCAAGTCGGTCGGCACAGCCGGCCCGTTGACTCGGGACGACGCCATGCTCGAGACCGTCATCGCAGCAGCCAGCCGGCTCGGTGCCCCGCTCGGAATCCTGCGACCTACATGAGACGGATGTCGTTGCCGTGACTGCCGCCGCTAGCGAGGAGATATGGCTGCCCGTCCGAATCCGAGCCGTCCCACCGGGTCACGACCAACCCGAACGCCACGGGCCCAGGCAGTTCGGTGTCCCACTCCCAGGCAACGTGCACGAAGGGCGCTGTCGCTGTGGCCGCCTTTCCGATCCGTTCGATCTCCCGCAGGATCCCCATCCGCGTCCGCTCAGGGAGGTACGCCCACATGGCGCTGTGCCACAGCACCGTTGTCGTGCCGTCGAGGACGCCGAGTTGACCGCAGAACTCCACGGCA
>JAPLBU010000038.1 GCA_026392575.1 Actinomycetota bacterium
AAGGATGCCAAGGTCTACAGCTACTACAAGGACGCGGCCGACGGCAAGCTCTACTTCTCCGCCTCGGGCGGTTACAAGGTCCAGCCGGAACCGGTCGGCGTGCAGTTCAAGGTTCCCGTCGCCGACGTCGTCGATGCGGCGACCTACGACTACATGGAGCAGGGGATCACCACGACGACCGAGCAGAAGGAGTACTCCGACGACTTCGGCAACTTCATCTCCGCGTACACGCCGATCCTCGACGACGCCGGGAACTCGATCGGAGCCATCGGCCTGGACTACCCGCAGTCCTACGTGGCCGAGGTTCAGGACGGTGTCCGCCGTCAGCTGTTCCCGGTGCTCGCCCTCAGCTACGTCGTGCTGCTGCTGCTGGTGCTGGTGCTGTCCACCTCGCTGGCGCGACCACTTCGCCGCCTCACCGCCGCGACAGGCCGCATCGCCAACGGTGAGTACGACCTCGATGTGACCGGACTGGTCCGTACAAGGTTCCCGGACGAGATGTACACGCTGGCGGAATCATTCGCGGAAATGGCCCGGAAGGTCGGACTGCGTGAGCGCTCCCTGACCCGCGAGGTCCAGCGCTTGAAGGTCGAGATCGACCACGCCCGGCGCGAGGAATCCGTCAAGGAGATCACGGAGAGCGACTTCTTCTCCGACTTGACCTCGAAGGCTGCGGAGATGCGGCGCAAGGCGCGCGGCGAGACCGACGGCGACAGCTGATGCCGACGGGCTTCGATATCACTGGCGCCCCGGGACTCCGGGGCGTCGACGTGATGGGGCCCGATGCCGACCCCCGTCTGCTCGCAGATCTGCAGGCCGTGCACCTCCGGCACTTCCCCGACCACCCCCACATCGTCGACGAAATGGCCGATGCCGTCGCCAACGGGTCCTTCGATCCCGAGGTCGTCGTGCACCAGTGGCTGCTCACCCTCGACGGCGAGCCCGTGGGTGAGTACATCTTCCACGTCAACACCCGCCGCGGCGTCATGCTGCGCCACTTCCTGGCCGTTGACCAGCCCGCTCGCAAGCGCCTCCCCCTGCGCTGGCTGGGCAACATCACCGCGCAGGTCCAGGCACAGGGTGAGGCCGACTCCGTCGGCGCGCGAAGCCCCTTGCTGGTCATGATGAGCGAGGTCAAGCCGAGCCACCTCGAAGGCTGGCGTCGGCTGGGCTACCGGACCCTGGAGATCGGCTACCTCGAGCCCTTCCACGGCAAGCACTGGCCCGACTTCGGCCCGCCCGAGTTCTTCGAGATGACGCCATGCGTGAAGCTGACGGACGAGGGCGCCAGCCGACCGATCAGCGAGGTCGCCCAGGCTGCGGTCTACGCCTTCTCCATCGACCACTACCGGCTGCCCGAGGACAACGCGACGGTACTGGCCATGCTCGAACGCGCACGTGCCCTCGAGTCGTGAGAGAGCCCCGCTAGCCGAAGTCGAGGGTGCGGTTCTGCTTGCGACGCCTTAGCCGCCAGTTCATCAGGCTGTCGTCCCAGCCTCGGACAACCGAGATGGACGGCCGGATCGCGAATGCTGCGATGACGGCCGCGATGAGCGGGACGACCCACGCGACTCCCACCGCCAGGCCGATCAGGCCGATGGGGCCGGCGATGATCAGGCCAAGGGCAATCGGCCCCAGATCGACGAAGAAGGACACGCGCGCGCGCCGCTCGTCGGGTACCAGGGCCAGCGCCGCGCGACGGGTGTTCTCGTCAACCGTCCAGCGCGGGATGCGGACAAGCGCGATGCCGATCACGAGCACGGCGATCGATCCCATTGCCGATCCCACGGCCAGTACGAGGCCAGCAAGCACAGCGGCGATCGGCAGGATCATCAGCGTGCCCGGGATCCCGAGACGATCCTGCACGCGCCGTGCTGCCAGTTTCTGGATCAGCCAGCACAGGATGAAGACACCGAAGGTGACCGATCCGATCAGGATCTGCAGTGATGATGCGTCGGAGCCGAGGATGGTCCCGACCCCGGACAGGAACGCCAGATGGGCCGTCATCGTGGCCGTGAACGTGATCAGCGAGGCGATGAGCAGGGTCCGCCATACCTTGACCCCGTTGATGAACTCCCACGCACCGGCCAGCGACTCGCGCAGGTTCTCGTCCTTCGACGTGCCCTTCGCTGCCGCGGTGTGACGCAGGCGGTGGGGCAGCCATAGGGCGATGAAGATGCAGACAATCGGATCGAGGATCAGCAGGGCCCACAGCGGGATGCCGAGCGGGTTCATGGCGAGCGGTGCGAAGGCGGACACGGCAAGGCCGGCCAGTTGGCCGAGGTAGGTCCACGCGACGATCCAGCCGAAGATCTTGCGACCCTCGGCCACGTTGAACTCATCGCCGGCGAGGCTCCACACGAGCAGGGGCACCAGGAAGTTGAGCTGGTCGGCCAGCAGCCAGACCGCACCGGTGGCCGCCACCTGCCATACGGACAGGGAGATGAAGATGATCGCGATCGTGAACACGGCGGCATACCCGAAGCCAACGGCCCGCAGCATGGGCAGCCGCGCCCGATGGTCGACGTACTTGAACTGAAACAGGGCAACGGCGATGAGCGTCAACCCGCCGAGCGGGTACATGTAGATGAGCGAACTCGGGCCGGCAAGGGCGATCATCTGGCTTGCGCCGACAACCTCGGTCAGGAAGCCCGCGAAGGAGACGGCGATCAGGGCCACGGCCAGCGGCCAGGCGCGGCGCCTCAGGGTGGGTCCGCCCATCTCAGCGCGGAGCTCCCCCCGCTCGCGCTGAACGGGGGCCTCTGCCTCAGGCTTCGGGCTCGCCGGCTCCCTGGCAGCTACCTCGCTCTTCCGAGCTGCCAGGAAGTCCCAGGGATCGACATCCCCGTCGCTCACCATGGTTACTGGCTGACCCGCTGGGCCACTGCTCGGATGCCCGCCGACCACGCTGAGTCCGGAGAGGTCAGCGAGAACAGCCCACCAGAGGCGTTCTGCACGACCTCCTCGGACAGCGGCAGGATGGCGGCGACCTCAGCCGCGTATGCCGCGTTCATCTGCTCCCGCAGGTCGTCGAGATCGACACCGTTCGGAACCTTGTTCACGACGAGGTACAGGGCAGGAACATCAAGGCGACGCGCGACGTCGACGGTGACCGCTGTGCCCTGGAAGTCCTGCCGGTCAGGGCGCAGGATCAACAGGAGGATGTCGCTGATCGTGATGGAGAGCAGGGTCTCCTCGTTGAGACCCGGGTGGGTGTCGATGAGCAGGTAGTCGAGCTGCAGGTCCTTCGCCAGATCGCGGAAGCCGTCGTTGAGCGTCCCGACGTCGTAGCCCTCGCGAAGCACTCGCGCGATGTCGCCCGCCTTCATGCTCGACGGCACCAGGAACAATGCACCACCGTCGGCCACATCGATGTCCGCAGCGATCACCGACGTCACATCGTGCGCGGTGTCCTTAATGGGCATTTTGCCCCAAAGGTAATCATTCAGGGTGTTGTCGAGGTCATCCGAGAATCCGAAGAGCACGTGAATGCCCGGGCTCTGGATGTCCGTGTCGATAACGCCCACGCGGTTACCGGCCGCTGCCAACTGGGCCGCCAGGTTCGACGTGGTGTTGCTCTTGCCGGTACCACCACGGAAGGAGTGGACGGAGATGACAGTGGTCATGGGGGGCCTTTCAAGGGGCGCGGGGAGTGACGGAGCGGACTATACGGGTTACCGCATGCCGGAACCCGTGCGGCGTTCGCATTCGGACACAATGTTCACCATGTCTGCCGATCCCGCCAGCGCCTCCACCACCGCTGCACCCGGCCGGAGAAGGTCCGGCCTCGGCTATCGGATCGCAATTCTCATCGCGGTGCTGCTGGCGGCCTCGGCCATCGTCACCACCCTGTTCTCGGTCCGGGCAGTGCAGTCCGCCATGTATGCGCAGACGAGTGAGTCCGTCGACAACATCCACACCGCGGTCGGCGAGATCATCTCCGTCGAGTATGAGAGCGTCACGGCCTTCCGCGAGGCGTCACTCGAGCGCCGCCGGAAGGAACTTGAATCGGTTGCCGCCCCCATCTCCACCGCACTCGACGCCCTGCGCTCGGAGGCGGCCACGGGGCAGACCACCGAGGCGGAAGCCAAGGCGACTGCACTGGAGATGCTCAAGACGATCCGCTACGGCAACAAGGACTACTTCTTCACCTACGACCGCAGCATGACTGCCATCGCCCACCCGGATGCGAAGTTCCAGGGTCGCAACCTGATCGATCTCCAGGATGCCGACGGCAAGTACGTCCTTCGCGAGATCCGCGACGTCGCACTCAATCAGGGCAGCGGCTTCGTCGAGTATCGCTGGGTGCGACTCAACGAGGACAAGCCCAGTCCGAAGATCGGCTATGTCTTCCACTACGAGCCGTGGGACTGGATCATCGGCACCGGCGTCTACGTCGACGACATCGAGGCCGAGGCGCAGCAGCGGTTGGCCGCCGAGCAGGCCCAACTCGCCACGACATTCGACGATGTCCAGTTCAGTCAGGACGGCTTCTTCTTCATCCTCGACCAGAGCGGGACGGTCGTCGTCGCACCACAGGGTCACGACCTATCGAGACTGGCCTCCACCCCCTCGGGGCAGCAGTACGTGCAGAGCATCATTGCCGCCGCCCCCGCAACGGACGGTCCGACCACGACCCTCAATGCCGACGTGGCTGTCAAGGGAGACCAGTCCGAGGTCTGGTCGACCACGATCTCCACATTCACGCCACTGGGGTGGATCCTCGTATCTGCCGTACCCGAGGCCGTCCTCGAAGCACCGGGGCGCACCCTCGCCTGGCAACAGGCAGGCCTGAGCCTGGTCGTGCTGCTCATCGGCCTGGTGAGCGGCCTGCTGCTGAGCCGCCGCCTCATCCGTCCCCTTGAGGCCGTGAAGCTGTCCGTCCAGATCGACCGGACCAAGGTCGACGAGGCGGTGAGCGACATTGCCGATAGCGACTACTTCCAGCGGATCAAGGAACGTGCCGAGGAACTGCGCTGGAACAGGCGCGAGGAACCCCCGACGGACGAATAGCCGGCCGGTTCGGCACTCCTGATGAGACCGCCGCGGCGGCCCTGTGGCGGTGCTCCGGTGCGTCCGCCTTCACCATCGCCACGCTCGCCGTCGACGGCGGCTACCTGTCCCGCTAGCTGCACGCCGAACGGCCCGTTGTGGCTGCTTCCGGCACGCCGCAACCAGCCACAACGGGCCGTTCGAAGCAAACGGAAGGGGCCGGGCGCAGTGCGCCCGGCCCCTTCCGTTCTTACGTGACTAGGCGTTGTAACCGCGGTAGTCGAACTCCTCCAGCGGAACGGCCGCACCCGAGGTCGCGCCGAAGGCGCTGTAGTCGAGGTCGTCGTAGCCACCGAAGCTCGCGTACATGGCGGCCTTGGCCTCCTCGGTGGGATCGACCCGGACGTTGCGGTAGATGGGCATGCCCGTACCGGCCGGGATGAGCTTTCCGAGGATGACGTTCTCCTTGAGGCCCAGCAGCGGATCGCTCTTGGCATTGATCGCCGCATCCGTGAGGACGCGGGTGGTCTCCTGGAAGGAGGCCGCCGACAGCCACGACTCGGTTGCGAGCGATGCCTTCGTGATGCCCATGAGCTCGGGACGGCCGGAGGCGGGCTGGCCGCCCTCGGCCACCACGCGACGGTTCTCCGCCTCGAAGATGCTCCGCTCGATCAGCTCACCAGCGAGGAACTCCGAGTCACCGGACTCGACGATGATGATGCGCTTGAGCATCTGGCGAACGATGACCTCGATGTGCTTGTCGTGGATCGACACGCCCTGCGAGCGGTAGACCTCCTGAACCTGGTCCACGAGGTGCAGCTGCACCGCACGTTGGCCCAGAATCCGCAGCACCTGCTTGGGATCGACAGCACCGGCGATCAGCTGCTGGCCGACCCCCACGTGCTGGCCGTCCTCGACGAGCAGCTTCGCACGCTTGGACACCGGCTGAGCAAGCTCCTCAGAGCCATCATCCGGAACCACGGCGATCTTGCGGGTCTTGTCGGTGTCGTCGATACGAACCCGACCGCTGACCTCGCTGATCGGCGCGACGCCCTTGGGCGTACGTGCCTCGAAGAGCTCGACGACGCGGGGCAGACCGTGCGTGATGTCCTCGCCGGCGACGCCGCCGGTGTGGAACGTGCGCATGGTCAGCTGCGTGCCGGGCTCGCCGATGGACTGGGCTGCGACGATGCCGATCGCCTCGCCCACGTCGACGAGCTTGCCGGTCGCCATCGAGCGGCCGTAGCACATCGCACACGTGCCGACACCGCTCTCGCAGGTGAGCACAGAGCGAACCCGGATCTCCTCGACACCCTGGGCGACGAGCTCCTCCAGCCGCGGCGTGGTGAGCTCCTCCCCTGCCGGGGCGACGACGACGCCATTGGCCTCGACCTCGCGCGCCAGGGTGCGGGATGCGACTGCCGTATCGAGGTTCTCGACCGGACGGAGCACGCCGTCGAC
Organism: Actinomycetota bacterium; assembly: GCA_026392575.1. GTDB lineage: Bacteria > Actinomycetota > Actinomycetes > S36-B12 > S36-B12 > UBA10649. The sequence goes on from JAPLBU010000038.1 coordinate 6,454, forward strand.
CTTCTCGCCGATCTGCACGACCGCGCCACGCTCGGTGCCGCAGTCGACCTCACGGATGATGACGTCCTGCGACACGTCGACGAGACGACGGGTCAGGTAGCCGGAGTCCGCGGTGCGCAGTGCCGTATCGGCAAGGCCCTTGCGAGCGCCGTGCGTGGAGATGAAGTACTCGAGGACCGACAGGCCCTCACGGAAGTTCGACTTGATCGGGCGGGGGATGATCTCGCCCTTCGGGTTGGCCACCAGGCCGCGCATACCCGCGATCTGACGAACCTGCATGAAGTTACCTCGTGCACCCGAGTCGACCATCATGTGGACGGGGTTCGTGGGCGGGAAGTTGTCCTGCATGGCTCGCGCAACCTCGTCGGTCGCCCGGGTCCAGATCTCGATGAGCTCCTGGCGACGCTCCGAGTCGGTGATCAGGCCGCGTGCGTACTGCTTCTCGACCTTCTCCGCCTTCTCCTCGGCGTTGGCCAGCAGGCCTGCCTTGGCAGGCGGCGCGATGACGTCGGAGATGGAGATAGTGACGCCCGAACGGGTCGCCCAGTAGAAGCCGAGCGCCTTGAGCTGATCGAGGGTGTTGGCGACCTTGACCTTCGGGTACACCTCGGCAAGACGGTTGACGGTCAGACCGAGCACCTTCTTGTCGACCTGCACGTTGACGAAGGGGTAGTCGTCCGGCAGGGCCTCGTTGAACAGAGCGCGGCCGAGGGTGGTGTTGAGCAGGAACGGCTGCCCCGGCTCCCAGCCCTCCGGCGCTTCGAATCCCTCGGGCGGCAGGCCCGTCTCGAGGCGGATCGCCACGGGCGCCTGAATGGACAGGCTGCCCGCGTCGAATGCCATGAGGGCCTCGGCCACCGACGTGAACGCCCGGCCGTCACCAATGGTGTCGGCGCGATCCGACGTCATGAAGTAGATGCCCAGCACCATGTCCTGAGTCGGCGTCGTGATCGGACGACCGTTCGCCGGGGACAGGATGTTGTTGCTCGACAGCATGAGGATGCGGGCCTCGGCCTGCGCCTCAGCCGACAGCGGCAGGTGGACGGCCATCTGGTCGCCGTCGAAGTCGGCGTTGAACGCCGTGCAGACGAGCGGGTGCAGCTGGATGGCCTTGCC
>JAPLBU010000349.1 GCA_026392575.1 Actinomycetota bacterium
CCGATGCTCGCCACCCGCACACCGTCGACGGGATCGAGCACGATGACATTGGTGATGAGCAGGTCGCAGGACTCGCGCGCCGACAGCGAGCGCAGCCCCATGCCGTCGCGTCCGGTCTTCGCGAACCCGACGCGGAACTCCTCACCCTGATCGGGCACCCGTGCATCTATCCGGAGTCGCAGACGGGTGTCGCCGAGCATGACGGTGTCGCCCGCCAGCGGGCCATACTCGCGGCTCATGCGCCCGCCTCGTTCGCCGATCGGCGTGCCGTCATGAGCGCGGCGATCGCACCATCGGCCGTGTCGATATCGCCAGCAGGGAGACCATCGACGACGTCGAGGTAACCGCAGTCGCGCAGGGTCGTCAGCGCACGAGCGCGCACCTCGGGATCGTCGAGTCCACCTTCGATCGCACCGGAGTTGCCAACGACAACCCGCTCACCCGTGATCGCCGTCACCGGGAGTCGAACGATCTGGCCGGCGTTGATCCACACCGTCTCTCCGGTCGCGATGGCCAGTCGCATGCCGAACGCCGCGGCGCGGTCGAGCCGCAGGCGGGGATTCACCTCGGCGAGGTGGATATGCGACGTGAGGCCGATCGCCGTCGTCGCCTCGTTGCCGATGTCGACCATCGCCATGGCCGGTGGCGTCCACGGATCCTCGTCGGCGGAGTCCGCTGCTGCAGCACCGAAGGGGTCCTTGACGACCACGAGTCGCGTGCCGTCGTCGAAGCGCGCCTCGACGCGGATCTCACCAACGGCCGCTGGCACTCCGGGCAGCACGTCGGACGCGGCGAGCAGTCGTCCCGCACGATCGCGCGCCTCGGTGAGACTCAGGCCATCACGTGCCCACTCGCAGACGGCATCTGCTATCAGCGAGCGAGCCTCCGGCACGTTGAGCAGCAGCCCGCGATCGCGACGACGCTGCGCGAGCGATGCCTCCAGATGCAGCAGGAGGCGGTCGCCCTCGCCGGGGGTCAGGGGCATATCAGCCTCCGTGGACGCGGTGCCCGTCGCACCAGGTGCCGAGGACCTCGATGGCCTCGATCTCCAACGGTTGCACCTTACGCGGATCGCGTGCGAGAAGTACGACGTCGGAGCGCGCGCCCGGCCGAAGCACCCCGCCTCGCTCGTCGCCCGCCTGGAAACTGACCCCTGAGGTGTACGCTCCGGCACCCAAGGCTCACGGAAGTCGCCGTCCGTCATCTGGCGCGTCACGGCAACCTGGATCCCCGCAAGCGGGGCATAGGTGGTCACGGGCCAATCGCTGCCGAAGGAGATGGGGGCACCGGTCCCGAGGATGGTGCGCATCATGTACTGGCGGTCGGTGCGCTCCGGGCCGAGCCTCGGGGCCGTGAGCTCCGTCTGCCACGCGTCGAACTTCGCCCAGTAGGGCTCGAAGTTGGCGATCACGCCGAGTTCGACGAAACGGCTGATGTCGGCGTCGTCCACGAGTTGGGTGTGCGCGATGGTGGCCCGACGATCGCGGGCCCCGTTGACGGTGTTCGCGTACTCGATCGCGTCGAGGGCCATCCGTGCTGCCGCATCGCCGATCGCGTGGATGTGCGGACTGAACTCCAGGGCATCGACTGCCGCCACGGCCAGCTTCAGCTCCTCCGGGTCCCAGTTCGGCATCCCTACCGAGTGCGGGCAGTCGCAGTACGGCTCGAGCATCGCGCCAGTACCGGATTCAATGACACCATCGGCGAAGAACTTGACGGTCGTGGCCGTCAGCCGGCCGAC
>JAPLBU010000202.1 GCA_026392575.1 Actinomycetota bacterium
GCCGGAGCGGGCGCGGGTGTCGTCACAGGTCACCCACCAAGGCCACGATGACATCCTCAAGGGAACGTCGACCGACGCGGAGATCGGCCGTTCGCACGCCGTTCTGCGCGCACCAGGCGGCGATCGCCGACAGGACCATCGGATCGGCTGCACCCGTCACGCGATAGTGGCCCGCAGGCTGCTCGACAACGTCGCCGTGGTCGGGAAGCACGGCGCGCAGGGCCGCCAGATCGGCGTGCAGGGGCCCACGGAAGGACACGCTCTCCTCCTCGCCGACAAGGTCGGCGACGGTCCCGCTACGGATTGCCCGACCATCGGCAATGACGATCACCCGGTCGGCGAGGCGCTCAACGTCGTCCATCAGATGCGTGGTGAGAACAACCGATGCTCCCTCGGAGACCAGCCCGCGGATGAGGTCATGGAAGGTCCGCCTGGCCGCGGAATCCAGGCCGGATGTGGGCTCGTCGAGGAACACCAGTTCGGGCCGGCCAACGAGGGCGACCGCGCACTTCACTCGCTGCTGCTCGCCCCCGGAGAGTCGGCGAATCGGCGTCCGACAGCCGGGATCGATGCCGAGGGAATCCAGCAGATGGCTGGGATCGTCGGGATGGGGATAGAGGGACGCGATGTACGTCACGAGTTCGAGAGGCCGGGCACTGGGGTAGAGGCCACCGTCCTGCAGCATCACGCCCACGCGGCTGTGCAGGCCAGCGGCATCGGCCGTCCCTGCTGGCGTGCCCAGCAGCTCCACCGTCCCGGAGGCGGCGGGACGCAGCCCTACGCAGACCTCGACGGTTGAGGACTTGCCGGCGCCGTTCGGTCCGACGAGCGCGGTGACCATCCCCGTGGGGGCATCGAAGCTCAGCCCTGCGACGGCCTCGCGCGATCCGTAGCGCACGACAAGGTCGCGAACGAGGACGGCGGGAGTGGGCACGATCGCGACTATAGGGGGACTGAATTGGGGGTCGGATTGGCGGATCGCGATATTTACGCAACAATGTGGTTGTGAAATTCCCCGGAGAGGCCGCTGAGCGCGTAGCGCGCACGCTCGTGCAGGTCGGGCCGTCCACAGCCACCGATCTGGCGGAGGCTCTCGAGATGACCCCAGCTGGCATCCGGCGGCAGTTGACGACCCTCATGGATGAGGGTCTGGTCGTTTCCCACGACCGAGCCCCGTACGGACCGACGCCCAAGCGAGGACGGGGCCGGCCGAGCAGTGTCTTCATGCTCACCGCGGCCGGCCGGGCCGCCTGCGACCAGGCTTACGACGATCTGGCGCTGGCCGCCCTGCGCTTCATGTCTGCCGAGTACGGAGCAGAGGCGGTCGAGGCCTTCGCAACCGATCGAGCCCGTCACCTCGCGGACGCCATGGGTGGCCTCGGCGGATCGGTCACTCCGGAGGATGTGGCGGATGCCCTGAGCCGCGCCGGTTACGCGGCCGATGTCGAGCCGCTCGGGGAGGTGGCGGTCCAGTTGTGCCAGCACCACTGCCCGGTCGTCGACGCTGCCCGTGAGTTCCCGGTGTTGTGTGAGGCCGAGACCCTCGAACTCAGTCGCGTTCTTGGGCGCCATGTCACCAGGCTGGCCACCCTCGCCCATGGCGACGAGGTCTGTACGGCCGTCATCGCTACCGCAGCCACCCCCATACCCCCACGCTCGAGCACCCTCGGAAAGGTCTCCGCATGAGCGCGGCTCAAGGGCCTTCGTCTCTTCGGCAAGAAGCCCATGCCGACGTGGGGATCGAATCTCAACGGCATCGACTTCGACAACATCAAGTACTTCGTGCGCTCGACGGAGAAGCAGGCTGCAAGTTGGGAGGACCTCCCGGACGACATCAAGAACACCTACGACCGACTGGGTATCCCCGAAGCAGAGAAGCAGCGCCTTGTCGCCGGCGTGGCGGCTCAGTATGAGTCCGAGGTGGTCTACCACAAGATCCGTGAGGACCTCGAGGAGCAGGGCGTCATCTTCAAGGACACCGACACCGGACTCCGCGAGCACGAGGATGTCTTCCGCGAGTATTTCGGCTCCGTGATCCCCGTGGGGGACAACAAGTTCGCGGCCCTCAATACAGCGGTGTGGTCGGGTGGCTCGTTCATCTACGTGCCGCCGGGCGTGAAGGTCGACATCCCACTGCAGGCCTACTTCCGGA
>JAPLBU010000266.1 GCA_026392575.1 Actinomycetota bacterium
CAGCAGTTGGCCGCGTAGTTGGCGCGGATGGTTCGGCACAAGGCGCGCGCCTGGTCCGGATGGTGGGAGATGTCGGTCGCTGTCTCTCCTGCGACGTGCTGGGCGGATAGGTCGGACGAGAACAGCTGCATGAAGATGCCCTCGCCGCATCGCGCGGAGAGCATTCTCGTCGGGGCGAGATCGCACAGCGCCATCGACGCTTGGACGTCCATGCCGGTCGCGAACATCGCGCCGTGCCCGACTCCGTGGAAACAGGAGCCCGTGTTCGCCGGCGCGCAGACTCGAAGCAGGTCGCGCTCCGGGTGCTTCGAATCACCGAGCACCATCTCGACGACGCCGTGGGTGTATCCGCCGCCGCACACCTCGCTGCCCTCGGCGAGTGCCGCACGGGCGTTGCCGTCGGCCTTCATGACGGCGGCATGCCCCAACTCGTGCGCGATGGCATGGCAGACGCCCTCAAGTGCCGGGATCGTGTCGATCCGCTGCTCCAGGAGGGCGAGGGCAGCACCGTTACCGTCCGCGGACTGCTCGGCCATGACCTCGGCGCGGGTGCTGTCGAACAGCGTCGGTTCCTGGCCGACCTGGGCTATCGCGGTGGGCGATGGTGCTGGCATGACCATCGGATGATCGGTCGCCACGACGGACGGGGTCGGGATGGCGGCAGGGGTTGCCGAGCAGGAGGCGAGCACCACTATGACGATGGCCAGGGCGCAGGCCCGGGCAAGTGGCCCCATGGCGGTGATCCTAGGTGCGCGGCAGCCCGGTTCCGGTGGTTCTGAACGCCGTAGGATGCCATAAGTGGACGAATACCGGGACTTCCTGAGGATCCCGGGCGTCAAGCCGCTGCTCTTCGCCTCGACGTTCGGGCGTCTCGCCTATTCCATGGTGAGCCTGGCGGTCTTCTTCCAGGTCCAGGCCATCACGAACAGTGTCGGGACGGCCGGGCTGGCCGTCGGACTGACGAGCGGCTTCGGCGCCCTGACCGCTGGGCCGCGTGGCCATCTCGTCGACCGGTTCGGACAGACGCGACCGCTCTTCGCATTCGTCCCCGCCTATGCCATCAGTTGTCTGCTGCTCGCCTTCTTCGCGGGCGGTCCCGTCACTGCCCTGCTCCTGAGCGCGTTGATCGGTCTCACGGCGCCGCCGATCAACATCAGCATCCGTCCGCTGTGGCAGGACATCGTCGGTGCGGAGCGCGTGCGCATGGCGTACAGCGTCGACACGTCGTACCACAACCTGATCATGCTGCTCGGTCCCGTGTTCGCGACGCTGCTCGCCCTGAACGTCTCGCCGTCCGCGGGTGTTGCGGTGGCCGGAGTGAGCATGCTCATCGGCGGACTCCTGCTGGCGTTCAACGTGCACTCGCGCGCGTGGATCCCGGAGGAGCGCGAGCACGGCGAACGCGGTCTGATGCGGTCGCCCGCGATCCGGCTGCTCGCGCTCGAGGGTGCGCTCATGGGACTCTCGGCTGGCTTCATCACCATCGGCATCCCGTCGCTTGCGACGCTGTCCGGAGAGCAGGACCTCGCGGGACCGGTGATGTCGGCGATGGGAGTCGGCGCCATCATCGGCACGCTGTGGGCCGGCGCCAAGGCAAAGGACATCGCGCCCGCCAACGGCCTGCGGGCGGCGACACTGCTCTTCTTCATCGCACTGCTGCCGTTGCCGTTCGTGCCGATCGGCCCCTGGATGATGCTGGTCGTCCTCGTGGCCTGGGCCTTCATCGGCCCGGCGAACGTCTTCTACCTCGAGGTCATCGACGTTGTGCGCCCACGCGGGACAGCCGTGGCGGCACTGGGATCGCTGTGGATGATCGAGGGCCTTGGCATGGCGATCGGCAACGCGATCGGGGCCAGCGTGGCCGAGAACGTCAGTCCGCATGCGACCCTCGCCCTCGGCGTTCTGTTTGCGGTCTTCTCACCGATCATCTTCACGATCGGGATGCGCGGGGTGCTCAAGGAGGCCACTAAGGCGACGGCTGGAGACGCCCTCGATGCCGCGGTCACCTGACCAGGTGCGCTGCCCCGCAAGCGATTGCATCACCCCCTGGGCCAGCCCCTAGACTGAGGCCATGGCTGCCATCGAAGCGATCATTGCCCGCGAAATCCTCGACTCCCGTGGCAACCCCACGGTCGAAGTGGAGGTCATGCTCGACGACGACACGGTGGCCCGCGCGGCCGTGCCGTCCGGCGCATCCACCGGTGCCTTCGAGGCGTCCGAGCGACGCGACGGTGGCACCCGCTACGGCGGCAAGGGCGTGCTGGAGGCTGTCAACGCGGCCGAGGAGGAGATCGCGGCCGAGGTCGTCGGTCTCGAGGCCACCG
>JAPLBU010000363.1 GCA_026392575.1 Actinomycetota bacterium
GCGGAGTTCACCGGGTTGGGCCAAGCGCCGCTTCCCGACCGCGGATCCATCGAGGACTCGATGGCTGCCGATCCCGAGCAGGTCGCGGAGGTTGCGCGTCGACTGCCAGCAGGGCTGCCCGGGCGCAGTACCGCCCGCCGGCGGCGCCAGGTATGGCGAGACCGCTCGCTGGAGCTGGTGCGGGTCGCCCTTGTCGAACCACCGCGCGTCGGGCGAACGGTCGAGTCGCCTTCGGTGATCGCCCGGCTGCTGCTGGGGCTGGCCGACATCCGCGTCCGTGACACCGCCCTGTGGGACCTGGCCCATGGTGAGCAGGACGATCTGCGGAGGGCGCTGGACGTTCTCACGCAGGCTCTTCGCGCTGCTCCGGAAGGGCTCGTTGCGCCCGTGGCGACCTGCGTCGCCATCGTCGCCTGGCAGCTAGGCGACGGCACCCGCGCCAGCATCGCCGTGGAGCGAGCGCTGCAGGACGAGCCGGAGTACTCGCTGGCCGCTCTCGTCTCCGCATCGCTGCGGGCTGGTCTGCCGCCGCAGGCCTGGCGTGAGGCAATGGGGGGCCTGACCCGGGAGATCTGCCGGTACGGCACCGGCCGGGAGAGCGGTGCGGACGGCACCGCGGATTCGGCCGAGCAGAAGGAGTCGGCGTAGACGCTCCGGTGGGGGCGACTTGGCGACGGGGCAAAGGATCGCTATATTCCTCGCAGGTCAAGAGTTCCAGCGATTAGCTCCGGCTAGCTGGGCGGCAACCCTCCACCGCGGTGGGGTGCTCCGGATGACGACCTGGCCCGTCTCGGCGGGCAAGCGCGGGTCTTGCACAGGGCAAGGCCCCGGAGATATTGCGAGGTCTTATATGTGCTGTTGTTGTCGAATGACGAGCCGCTAAGCCGCGTCGCCTTGGCGACGCCCTACCGGACCCCGGCCCCGGACCACGTCCACGGGCACCCTTGCACGTCACGTGCGCGACGCGCACACCTGCTCCAGACCCATACCCATAGGCAACTCCCATACCCATAGGCATTTCCGCCTCGAGCGGATGACCAAGGAGACACTCATGAGCAACGCATGGTCCTTCGAGACAAAGCAGATCCACGCCGGCCAGTCGCCCGACTCAGCCACCAATGCCCGCGCGCTGCCGATCTACCAGACCACGTCGTACACCTTCAACGACACGACCCACGCGGCGAACCTGTTCGGGCTCAAGGAGCTCGGCAACATCTACACGCGGATCATGAACCCGACGCAGGCCGTCGTCGAGGACCGCATCGCGGCACTCGAGGGTGGCGTCGCGGCACTGCTCGTGGCCAGCGGCCAGGCAGCGGAGACGATCGCGTTCCTCAATATCGCCGAGGCCGGCGACCACATCGTGTCGAGCCCCAGCCTGTATGGCGGCACGTACAACCTGCTCCACTACACGCTGCCGAAGCTCGGCATCACCACCACCTTCGTCGAGAACCCGGACGATCCGGAGTCGTGGCGTGCAGCCGTGCAGCCGAACACGAAGCTCTTCTTCGGTGAGTCGATCGCGAACCCGAAGAACGACGTCCTCGACATCGAGGCCGTCGCCAAGGTCGCGCACGAGGTCGGGGTCCCGCTGCTGATCGACAACACGGTCGCAACGCCGTAC
>JAPLBU010000311.1:0-1714 GCA_026392575.1 Actinomycetota bacterium
CTCAAGCAACTCGAGCACAAGGACAGCTTCCACGAAAAGAACCTGCTTACGCGAGGGCAGGAGATCGCGGCCGAGGTCAACGAAGCCGACGCCGTCCTGTTCATCGTCGATGCGAAGGTCGGTGCAACCGACACCGACGAAGCGGTCGTGCAGGTCCTGCGCAAGTCCGGCAAGCCGGTGCTGCTCGTCGCCAACAAGGCCGACGATGAGAACACGGAGCTCGAGGCGCAGTCGCTGTGGTCACTCGGGCTGGGGGAGCCGCATTGCGTGTCTGCGCTCCACGGGCGTGGTGCTGGCGATCTGCTCGATGCCGCGGTCGACATGCTGCCCGAGAACGGCGCCGGCATCTCGCGCCTCGGTGGCCCGCGTCGAATTGCACTGCTCGGCAAGCCCAACGTCGGCAAGTCCTCGCTCCTGAACGTGCTGGCCGGCAGCGATCGCGTCGTCGTCGACAGTGTCGCCGGCACGACTGTCGACCCCGTCGACGAGCTCATCTCGATCAAGGACACCTGGTGGTGGTTCGTCGACACCGCCGGCATTCGTCGCAAGTCGAAGGAGGCCAGCGGTCACGAGTACTACGCGACTCTGCGCACCCAGGCTGCGCTCGATCGTGCTGAGGTCGCTGTCGTTCTCGTCGATGCATCCGAGCCGCTCAGCGAGCAGGACGTTCGCATCATCCACATGGTCATAGAGGCCGGCCGTGCGCTCGTGCTGGCCTTCAACAAGTGGGACCTCACCGACGAGGAGCGCCGCAAGTACCTGTATCGCGAGGTCGACCGCGATCTCGTGCAGGTGCCGTGGGCCCCGCACGTCAACATCTCCGCGAAGACCAAGCGTCACATCGAGAAGCTTCCTGCTGCGATCGAGGAGGCCATCGCGGGCTGGGAGACGCGCGTCTCGACGGGCCGTCTCAACCAGTTCATCAAGGAGCTCACGGATGCGCATCCGCATCCGCTCCGTGGTGGACGCCAGCCGCGCATCCTGTTCGCCGCGCAGGTCCAGGTCGGCCCTCCTACGTTCGCCCTGTTCACCACCGGTTTCCTCGAGGCCGGCTACCGCCGGTTCATCGAGCGACGCCTGCGCGAGGACTTCGGGTTCACGGGCACGCCGATCCGGCTGGTCATGCGCGTGCGCGAGAAGCGGTCCAAGCGCCGCTAGGCGTTACGAGGCGGGTGGTTCCGCCGGCACCGGTGGCGGCACGTCGCAGGTGCGCCCGGCGGGGCGACCCGCGAACCGGTCAGCGATCCACGCGACGGCACTTGGCCCGGATGTGGTGGCCGCTGCCTGATGCGAGATCCCGCCCATCCACAGCACGCTGATCGATGATGCCGCGTCGCACCACTGCTCCTGCACCATCGCATTGGGCCACGGCAGCACGACCGTGTCGGCGGTGCCTTGCGCGATGAAGACCGGCATGTCGGCGGGCAGAGGTGCCGGCGTCTGCTCCTGGGCGGCAGCGGCCCACGAGGGGTCCGCTAGCGGATCTCCCGCGAAGAACTGCTGCCCCAGCTTCTCCCGCGCCAGACCCTCGATCGCCGACTCCTTGATGCACTCCCCGGCCAGGCGCGCCGAGGTGCGCTGAGCCGCCGGCGTCAGGATCGGGTTGACGGGAAGGTCGGGGTAGTACGTGGGCCAGGACTCGATGACGTCGGGGCCGATGACCCAGCCGACGACGTTGTCCCACTGTGCCCCGACGATCTCGGTGAGATTCAAG
>JAPLBU010000311.1:1721-2622 GCA_026392575.1 Actinomycetota bacterium
GGCCGGTGCGGCAGCAGCCACCCCGAGCAGGTCGAGTTCGGGAGCGTACTTCTCACCGAGGTGACCCGTCCAGATGGACGAATGGCCACCCTGGGAGTGGCCCCAGGTGACGTACCGCGTGCCGGCCTGTGCCTCCGGGACATTGCGCGCAGCACGCACCGCGTTGACGAGGTCGCGCACCTCGGCCTGGGCGATGAGGTACTGGTTGGGGCCGGGCGTGCCGAGCCCGACATAGTCGGTCGACACGACGACCCAGCCGAACTGCATCATCTGGTTGAGCCAGTTGTCGGTGTCCTGCAGGGGATTGGCAGAGCGCGACGGCACGCAGGCATCTCCCATGCCTAGCGTCCCGTGGGCCCAGGCGACGACGGGGCGTCCCTCGGGTGCCGCGGGCGCATCCGGGATGAAGAGCATGCCGCCCGAGGCTGCAGCAGAGCCATCCGGACGCTCGGACACGTAGAGGATTCGGTAGGCCGAAGCCCCGGGAACGGTGACGCCCAGCGGCTCCATGCGGATGACGGTCCCAGCAGGACCGGGCAGGGGGGTGGGGGGATCGTAGAACGGCTGGAGCACCGCCTGCTGCTCCCGCGTTGCGACGATGCCGGATCCCACGCGGGCCACGCCTGCCATGAGGCCCGCCGTCAGAACGGCGAGCAGGACGATGATGACCGTGCGCGCGACCTTCACGGTGACAACCTAGTACCGCCAGACCAGCGGCCCCGCGGGGTGCCGGATGGTGACCCTGTAGAGTCTGGAAGCCTAGTGAAAACGACGGCATCGGGCTGTAGCGCAGCTTGGTAGCGCACTTGACTGGGGGTCAAGGGGTCGCAGGTTCAAATCCTGTCAGCCCGACTGCAAGTCCCTCACAACCTCTCGCCAGGTTGTGGGGGATTTGCTCGTT
>JAPLBU010000311.1:2652-5553 GCA_026392575.1 Actinomycetota bacterium
AGCGGAGGTACGAGCGGTACGGCAGTCAGACCCCTCCGGACCTGCCATGCTCATCGTCTCGGGTCGCGCTGCGGCCCACGGCACCGGAGGCACCGTGTCCCAGGATCAGATCGATGCACTCGTCGCCCGGCTCACCAGCGACCCCGCGTTCGCTGCCTCGCTGACGGTAGCCCCGACGCCGGAGGATGCCCAGCGGATCGCGGCCGAGCACGGCTTCGACGTCACCCCCGGGGAGCTCGCTGCTGCCTCGCCGAACCGCGACCTGTCAGATGCGGACCTGGAGGCCGTATCCGGCGGGACTGCTGGTCGTCTACCTCCCGCAACCTTTTTCGGATGCGTCGGCGGCGGCGGCGGCGGTGGCGGCGTCGGTGGCAGCGGTGGCTTAGATTAGTGGCGCCTCTCCACAACAACGGAGGCCCCATGTCGCAGGACCAGATCGATGCGCTCATCGCCCGGCTCACCAGCGACTCCGCCTTCTCTGCCTCACTGACGGCAGCCCCGCCGCCGGAGGACGCCCAGCGGATCGCGGCGGAGCACGGCTTCGACGTCACCCCCGAGCAGCTCGCTGCCGCAACGACGAACCGCGACCTGTCAGACGATGACCTAGAAGGGGTATCGGGGGGCATACCACCAGCAGATTTGGAGCCAGATTCGCCATGATCAACTGAGTCTCAGCACTCGACGCAGCCACGACAACGGAGGCCCCTTGTCGCGGGACCAGATTGACGCGGCCACGATGCCCGCCAATGACGACATCGATCCGGTGATGGCGCTCTGGGCGATCGAGACAGAAGCACGGACGCGGACGGCTAGCCTGACGGGACCAGCAGATCAACGGGGGTCCACATGCGTCGCGCCGTCATCATTGCCACAGCCACCGCCAGCCTGATCCTTACCGCTATAGGCCCAGCATTCGCCGAGACCGCGACAGCAGGGGGCACGACGGCCAGCACCGTCGGCGCATGGGTCAAACCCACCGGCTGCAGCCAATTCCTCGTCACGTACTCGGGTCTGCCGGACACCGTCTTGCTCCAGAAGATCATGGTTCTGGATGCGGCCACGCGGGCAACACTCGGCATGAGCCTCGTGACCGGCCAGCAGCCCCGTGCTGGTCAGACTCCGATTCAGATCTGCTCCCAGAACGTCACCACCACGACGAGCATGGTCCTTGCGGTTGACGGCCTTGCCGGGTACGCCGAGTCCGCGCCGTTCGGGTGGGCGTCAGTTCCCAGCGCCGTACGATGCGTCAACAAGCGGACCTACAGCATCAAGGAATTCACCGGAAAGGCGTGCCCCAAGGGCTGGGTGAGGCGGTAGCCCCACGTCGACCCACAGCAACGGAGTCCCCCATGTCCCAGGATCAGATCGACGCACTCGTCGCCCGTCTAGCCAGCGACCCGGCGTTCGCAACCTCACTGAAGGCAGCGACGACGACGGAAGACGTGCAGCGGATCGCAGCGGAGCACGGCTTCGACGTCACGACCGGCGAGCTTGCTTCCGCAACGTCGGACGGCGACCTGTCAGACGATGACCTCGCGGCCGTATCCGGCTCGGGCCTCGATAGTCCGTTGGCTCAGCTACTCGACACGCTAGACATCTCGTGGGGCTAGGTGTTGTGCTCATGAGCGAGGGACGCCCCAGATGCCGAACCCAGCCGCGACGGCCGCCGCCGCTAGCGCGAAAGGTACGAGCATTCCTGAGAATTGGTTTCCATCGGCCTGCAACTGCGAGAAGCCTTGGAACCAACTGATCGACTGCAAGCCCTCTCGATCTCGCCCCTGATGGACGATGGAGCGACGTGTGCCGTTCCAGGGCGGAAGTGGGACCGCGGCTCTTCGGATCCGACTTGAGGGTTCGCCAGGCGTTCGCGCGACAACGTCGTCTTGTCACAATACGTTGGGCGGTATGGATGACGCCGGCGTTCGCTCCGACGATGGTGTGACACCCCCGCATCGTGATCCCACCCCGTCGTGGCTGGACTTGGACGAATACCCGTTCACGCCGCGATGGTTCGCTACCCCCGCCGGGGCGATGCACTACATAGACGAGGGAACAGGCACGCCGATCGTGTTCGTGCACGGCAACCCCACGTGGTCATTTCAGTTCCGCAACGTGTTCAAGGAACTGGACGGCTCGCGACGCTGCATCGCCGCGGACCACCTCGGCTTCGGCCTTTCGGACAAGCCGCGGGACTTCTCGTACCTGCCAATCGACCACGCCCGCAACTTCGCCTGCTTCATGGAGTCCCTCGATCTCAGAAACGTCACACTCGTGGTCGGTGACTGGGGCGGCCCGATCGGGCTGTCGTGGGCATTGGACAACCCGGATCGGGTGACGTCGCTGGTCATCACCAACACGTGGATGTGGTCGGTGCGCTCGGATTGGTACTACCAGGCGTTCAGCGGCATCGTGGGCGGACCCATCGGCCGGCAGCTCATCCGTCGGCGCAACTTCTTCGCCTCGAGCGTGGTCTCCAACATTGGTACCTGGGTACAGCGAGTCGCGCAAGATTGGTTGGTGCTTCAGCTCACCCATAGTGGAACGGCGCTAGGCATAGTCACCGGATTGCAATTTCTTCCCACACTGTTGTTCAGTCTTCTCGGTGGATCGATTGCCGACAGATTTGATAAGAGAAAGATTCTCGCGCTGACAAATGCCGGTGGCGGGGTGGCGGCACTCACCTTGGGCACTTTGGTGCTTATGGGGAACGTACAGATCTGGCAGGTCTATCTGCTGGCATTCGGGTTGGGCTTTGCCTCCGCCATAGATGCGCCCGTGCGACAAGCGTTTTCAATTGAATTAGTGGGACCAGATGATTTACAAAATGCGGTGAGCCTTAACTCGGCGAATTTCAACGGCGGAAGATTAATTGGTCCGGCCCTTTCTGGCCTCATGATTAAT
>JAPLBU010000265.1 GCA_026392575.1 Actinomycetota bacterium
CCATCCGCCAGGACGCAGCGATCTCCGCGGCATCGGCATCAACGATCAGTCCGGCCTCGCGTGCCGCCTCCAGTGCATCCAGTGTCCGGGTCGTCCGCAGTGCGGGGACATCGTCGGCATGCTCGAGCTGCATGACCTGCACGACCCACTCGACATCGCTGAGACCACCGCGCCCGAGCTTGGTGTGCAGGTTCGGGTCGGCCCCGCGCGGAAGTCGCTCGGACTCCATACGGGCTTTCAGCCGCCGAACCTCGCGCAGTTCGTCGGCGGAAAGCCGGCCGCTCCAGCGCAGCGGGTCGACAAGATCGAGGAATCGGCCGCCGAGTTCCGGATCTCCCGCGACGAGGCTCGCGCGCAGCAGGGCCTGCGCCTCCCAGGTCGCCGACCACCGCTCGTAGTAAGCCGCATACGAGCCCAGGGAGCGGACGAGCGGGCCTTGACGGCCCTCCGGCCGCAGATCTGCGTCGATGTCGAGCGGCGGATCACCAGACGGGGCCATCAGCAGGCGGCGCAGCTCCTCGGCAATCGATGAGGCGGCGCGGATGGCTGCCTCATCCTCGACCCCGGCCCGAGGCTCGTAGACGAACATCACGTCGATATCGCTGCCGAAGCCGAGCTCCTGACCTCCGAATCGACCCATGCCGATGATTGCGAAATCGACTGAGCCGGCCGGGTCTACGGCCGCGCGAGCGACCTGCAGGGCGGCCTCGACGGCGACGACGGCGACGTCCGTCAGAGCCGAGCCGGCTTGCTCGGAGTCGGCTATCCGCAGGATCTCCGCAACCGCGATCCGGAACAGCTCACGCCGACGAACGGCGCGGATCGCCGCCACCGCACTCGCCGGCTCGTCATGCCGCTCGAGGATGGACGACACCTCGGCGAGCAACGCCGCCCGCGAACGGGGCTGCAACTCGGCGTCGTCGGCGAGCAGTGCGACCGCGTCAGGAGCCATCAGCAGCAGGTCGGTGGCGTAGCGGCTGGTCGCGAGCACATGGGCAAGTCGTTCGGCAGCGGCAGACTCATCGCGCAGCAGGCGCAGGTACCAGTGGGTGGATCCCAGTGCCTCTCTGACACGGCGGAAGCCGAGCAGGCCGGAGTCCGGATCAGGTGCGTCGGCGAACCAGCCGAGCATCACCGGGAGCAGGGTGCGCTGGATCGCCGCCCGGCGACTCACACCCGATGTGAGGGCCTGCAGGTGCCGCAGTGCACTCTGCGGGTCGACGTAGCCAAGTGCCTCGAGTCGCTGCTCGGCGGCCTGCAGGCTCAGCCGGGCCTCGCCCGCATCGAGTCGCGCCACCGCCTGCAGGAGGGGTCGATAGAAGAGCTTCTCGTGCAGCCGACGCACCTCGCGGGCGTGCCGCTTCCACGTGGTGTGGAGCTCGCCCACGGGATCCTGGCGGAAGCCCATGGAGCGGCCCAGCCGGCGGAGCTCCGCCTCGTCCTCCGGCATGGTGTGCGTGCGACGGAGGCGCTGCAACTGCAGTCGGTGCTCCAGCGTGCGAAGGAATCGGTAGGCATCTGCGAGGGTGGCTGCGTCATCACGTCCGACGTAGCCCCACGTCGCCAGCGCCTCGAGGGCAACCATCGTCGTTGGGCTGCGGAGCATGACGTCGCTGCGGCCGTGCACGAGTTGCAGGAGCTGGACCGAGAACTCGACATCACGAAGCCCCCCGGGCCCGAGCTTGAGCTCGCGCTCGGCGACCCGCGCCGGCACGTGCTGCTCCACGCGTCGGCGCATGGCCTGCACATCCTCGACGAAGCCCGGGTGATCGGCGGCGCTCCAGACAAAGGGACTTACGGCATCGACGTAGATCGCACCGAGTTCGAGGTCGCCGGCCACCGGACGCGCCTTGAGCAGGGCCTGGAACTCCCACGTCTTGGCCCACCGCTCGTAATAGCCGACATGCGATGCGACCGTCCGCACCAGGGCCCCGCGCTTGCCCTCGGGGCGCAGCGCCGCATCGACCTCCCAGATCGTCCCCTCGGCCGTGACGGCCGTGCACGCACGCATGAGGCCTGCTGCCAACGACGTCGCGGCCGTCATCGCTCGATCCTCATCGGCCCCCTCGGCCGGCTCCGCTACGAAGATGACGTCGACATCACTCACATAGTTCAGTTCCCGGGCACCGCACTTGCCCATGCCGATGACAGCGAACCGGCACAGGTCCGCGGCCGCGCCAATCTCCGCACGAGCAATCGCCAGCGCGGCCTCAAGGACACAGTCGGCCAGGTCTGACAGCCACGCAGCCACGATGTCCATCGAGGCGAGGCCGCTGATGTCGCGCGCCGCGATCCCCAGGAGGATTCGCCGATATCCGATACGCAGTGCGTCCAGGACCGGCTCGCCGGCACCGGATGCGACCGGGAACGGATCGTCCGGGTGAGCGCCCACCGCCGTCAGGAGGTCGCTGCGCATCTGCCGCACGGCGGGCGCCGCCGTCAGCGCCTCCGCGTCGGCCAGCACCTCCCATTCACCGGGGTGCCGTGCGATGAAGTCGCCGAGCGCCTCGGACACCCCGATGACATCGATGAGTCGGCGACGCAGGTCAGGGTCGGCCTGGAGTGACGAGACGAGCCGGCGCAGGTCACGCTCATCGCAGGCCTCGAGAATCCGTACCAGTTGCAGCAGCGCCGTGTCCGGGTCGGCTGCGGCGCCGACGTCGGCGAGGACATCCGTCTCGGAGTCACCCACCCCCAGCAGTGGCTGAAGCCGAGGGGCGTCGCATAGGCGACGCGCGCGGTCCAGGTCCTGCAATCCGAGTCGGATCAATCGGCCGGGCGACGGTCGATCATGTCGGGGTCGGCGCGTCTTGCGCGTCCCTCGCTCGCGCCCAGACGAGGTCCGCCCATGCGCGCGTCATCGGACGCCAGGCGGCGATCAACTGGTGCTCCGCAGCGAACATGTCTGCCATGAGCAGCGCCGGGTCCAGCCCGGACCGCTCGAGTGCCTCGTCGACCATGCCCGCCCAGTCCGCGAATGTCTGGGCATCGATCTCCGGGTGGAGCTGCAGCCCGTAGGCCGAGTCGCCGACCCGAAACCCCTGCACGCGGCAGGCGGCATTGGTGGGGAGCAGAACCGCTCCGTCAGGCAGTTCCGTGATGTGATCCTGATGCCACTGCGCGGCCGGGATGTCTGCTCCCGCATATGGCACGGCCTGGGCCATGACGGGGTCGCGCAGCCCATCGACGGTGCGCTGCACCTGCACGACACCGATCTCGGTGATCGGGCCCAGCTCAACGGTGCCTCCCGTGGCAGCGGCGAGCAGTTGACCGCCCAGGCACAGCCCGAGGACGGGCACACCGCGCTCAACGGCATCGACCAGCAGGGCCCGCTCCTGCACCAGCCAGGGCGCGTCGACGTCATCGTTCGCTCCCATGACCCCGCCGAGGGACAGGATCCCGTGCACGCCCAGCGGGACCGACTCGGGAACGGTCTCGCCGAAGCAGGCGGTGATCACCTCGACGCGGATGCCGTCCTCAGCCAGCCACTCGCCTACGAGCAGTGGCGGGTCGGTCGGGTCATTCTGGATGGCCAGGACGATGGGCCGGGCGTCGGGAAAGCTGTCGTAGGTCACAACAGGGGAAGGTAGCGGTCGAGCTCCCACTGCGTCACCTGACGCCGGTACTCCTCCCACTCCGCCTGCTTGTTCCTCAGGAAGAAGTCGAATACATGCTCGCCGAGGGTCTCGGCCACCAGCTCGGACCGCTCCATCGCCTGGATCGCCTGGTTCAGGCTGGTCGGGAGCGGCTTCATGCCCATCGCGCGACGCTCGGCCTCGGTGAGGGACCACACATCGTCCTCGGCACCTCGCGGAAGCTCGTACCCCTCCTCGATGCCCTTGAGCCCGGCC
>JAPLBU010000137.1 GCA_026392575.1 Actinomycetota bacterium
CGGCGAGCGCCTCGTCGATGTCCTCTGCACGGCCGCCGTCCCTCAGGTGGGCGGTGACGGACTGGCAGAAGGATCTCGTCACCATCGCGGAGCCGAACCGGGACATCGACGCGCTGCCAGCCCCGTCGGACACCACGGCCACCAGAGTGATGACGTACGTGACGGTGCTTGCCGTGGTCGCGTCAGAGCGGTGAATGATGATGTAGTTGAGGATGTAGGCGATACCGCTGCCCACGCAGCCGAGGGTCAGCATCGCGAGCACCACCGGCATGGTGATCGGCGCATGGGCGTACCCCGTCACGGCCACCACCGGAGCGATCTGCAGGGTGCCCATGATCATCAACCCCGTGGCGAAGGTCATCGGGCCAAGAGCCCCCGAGCCGCTGGCGAGGTGACGCCGCACATACGGATACGAGATGCCGTACAGCGTGACCGCCAGGACACAAGCACCTATCCCCAGCCACGTCGTCGCGCCGAGCCCCTGCCAGATCCCCACGACGACGAGTACGCCGACGAACCCGATCAGCAGTCCGATGATGCGCTGACGTGTCGGCTTCTCCTCAGGGAAGGCGATGAGGATGACCAAGAGGGCCATGAGGGGCGTGGCACCGTTCATGATCCCGGCAAGGGCAGATGAGATGTACTGCTCGCTCACGGCGAACAGGAACCATCCGCCGGCCGTCATGAGGAAGGCGGCGATGAACAGCCGACCCCAGTAGCGACGTGGCGGCAGTGGTGAACGCATCACGGCACTGATGACCAGCATCGTGATCATCCCGAGGAACAGCCGGCTGAACACCACACCGGCAGGTGTCAGCGACCCCAGCCCGATCTTGATGAATACGAACGAGTTTCCCCAGATGAGCGCGAGCAGGAGGTACCACGGCAACCAGGAACGCGGCGAGTGGGTCACGCGCTCTCGCTCGCCAGCAGCGCTGCCTTGATCGACAGGCCCCAGCGATACCCGGCAAGGTTGCCGTCGCGCCGCATGACGCGATGGCACGGAACAACGAGTGCAACAGGGTTGGTTGCGCACGCCCGGGCCACTGCACGGACAGCCGTGGGGCTCCCGATCGCCTCAGCCACCTCGGAGTACGTTCGCGTCTCACCGGCAGGGATCTCACGCAGCGAGCTCCACACTCGCGCCTGGAACACCGTGCCGTGCACGTCGACAGGGAGATCCGGGGCATCCAAACCCGCGGCCAGTGCCCTCAACGCGGACATCACGTCCCTCATCGCAGCATCATCGCGGGCCAGCAATCGCGTTGGGAAATTCCTCCCTGATCTCAGCCTCGAGCTCCGCGGCGTTCCCGATTCGCACGGCAGCGAGCCCGCGTGGTGTCGCAACGGCGATGACATCGCCGACAGCCATGGCGGTCATGGACCAGAGCAGAACCTGCTCGGGCGCCCCAGCCACGTAGTCCGACGGAGTCATGCCCAGGCGTCGCGCCGCCTCCTCGTAGAAGCCCCGGACCGATCCGTACCCGGCCGCGAAGGCCGCATCGAGGACGGTGTCAGCTGAGCGCAGCGCAGCACGCGTGTGGTTGGTTCGCAGCGCCTGTCCGAACTGGCGAGGGGTGATCCCGAGGACCTCCGCGAAATCCCGTTGGAGCTGCCGGACACTGCAGTTCTGGCGCGCCGCCAGCACAGACACCGCCACGGGACCTCGGGAAGTCGTCATCTCGTCGCACGCGGAGCGCACACGCGTGAGGGCCGTCGACATAGCGCCAAACTAGACGGGTCGAGTCGCAGCAGGCACTCCGATATGCGACATGCCGATGCGGAGAGCGGTTCGCCTAGATCGGCGGACTGGACATGACGATGTTGCGGCCGGCGTCCTTGGCCATCGACATGGCCCCCTCCGCACGCTCGAGCACGCTGTCGACGCTCTCGCCCCGGCTGATCAAGGTGACCCCGACGCTGATGGTCTGGACGATCTCGCCGACCGGCAGGGTGATCGGATCCTCGACGGCTACTCGGATCTTGTTCGCAACCCGGATCGCGCCGCGCAGATGGTGGACACCGCGGAGGACGACGAGGAGCTGGTCGTCCTCGAGCCGGGCAACGAGGTCGCCCGAACGGAGGGCGTCCGAGATGCGGCCCGTGACGATGCGCAGCACCTCGTCACCGGCATCCCTGCCGTACTCCTCGTTGACGAATTCGAGGTCATCGAGATCGCAGGCGACGACGGCGATCTCCCTGCCTGTCCGCGGAGTTGCCGCGAGAAGCCAGGCGACCTCGTTGAGCACCTGCTCGCGCTCGATGACTTCGGTCACAGCGTCGGTGGTCGCACCAACCGCCGTCGGGTCGAGTTGGTGGGCTCCGCGCATCTGCAGCAGCCAGCCCCCCGAACTCCCCGTGGGTACGGCTGCAACCGAGACCCATCGCCCGGCCACCCCGTCCTCGCGCACGCGCACGAGGACCGGCCCGGCCGGATCCGATACGAGCAGGCCCGCGACAGCAGCCGTGTCCGACGGCGCGAACGCGTCTGCGATGGTCACGCCCGAGCGAACAGAGTCATCGGATGACCACAGGCAGATGCCGTCTGTATTGACCGTCAAGTGGACGTCGCCGACCTGGGCGGACAGCCTGGCCAGATCGTCTGCAGCAATGACGTCACTGGGCTCCATGTCCGCTCCTGCCATGACCACCGCCCCGCGTCCGGCAGCCGACGACGACTGCGGGCCCATGTTAGACGGGAACGGCCTCGCCGAGTAGGCGCACGGCCATTGCCGGTACCGGTTTCGGCTCAGCCCTCCAGCGCGGCGAACAACTGCGCGCGATGAGCGGCACGGCGCTGACGGTCCTGGCCCCGTGACCCCGCCTCCCGCGCCTGCTGGACCACCGCGAGCACGAGATCGCGGACGGCGTCGGTCGCGAAGACGAACTCGGACGGCTCGACGTCAAGTTCGGCGATCCACTGGGTCACCAGCACGTCGCCCGCATCGCTGCCCACCGGCTCACGGAAGGCCGGGATCAACGACGCGTAGCCCAGGCCCAGCTCAACCAGCCCCGCTCCAACCGTCGCAAGGGCCGGCTGGTTGGCCGGCAGCCGGACCTGCACGTACTCCGCGCCAGAGCGGTGCATCTGGTGGAGGGCCGTGGTGATCTCGTCGACGAGGTCGAGTCCGACGCGCTCGACATCGACGAGGCCGAAGCGGTTGTCGGAGTTGAACGTCGTGGAGATGACCCCGTGGTCAGGACAATCCGGGTCGCGGCGGGCATGCTCAAGTTCGCGCGGCCAGTCGCTGGCGGCCAGCACCATGCGAGCCATCGGCTCGTACGGACCGGGTATCCACAGCGTCGCCGGCTCCAGCGGGCGCAGGGCCGAGTAGGCGACGGAGAGTGAGCCACGCGACGTCTGCACCCCCTCGGTGATACCGACCTGCTGGATCGGGTGGGTCATGTTGAGGTAGGCGCCGATGATCGTCGCGCCCTCCTGCAGCGCGATCTGCTGTGTCGCCGGGTGCGTGAGGACGGGCTCACGCAGGCGGCCCAGGACCTCCATGTCCTGCAGGCGGGCCAGGAGTCGCTCGCCCAGCGAGCCGGCAAGCCCGCGGCGACGGAAGCGCGGATCGGTGACCGTGCCACCCGTCTCGACCGCCGTCGGCGACAGGAAGATGGCGCCCCAGTGCGAGGCGACCTCACCGGATGCCGTGACGGCGACCTCACCGATGCGGTCGCCTGATTCAAGCGCCGCCGCAATCCGATCCGGGTAGTACAGGCTCGGGTTGGGATAGGACCAGCCGTAGCAGCGGTATACCGCGCGCGTCAGAGCCGGTGCATCCTCCGGGCGGAGTTCGCGAAGAGTGACCTCCTCCGGGCTGGGCGCAGCGTCCTCGGGAACGACCTCCAGCGTGTCTGCGCTCAGCATCCGATTGTGGGCGGGCAGCGCGAACCGAACCTCGCTGACATTGCTCGTCCCATCGGTGCGGGCCTCTGCCGCAGTGGCCACCCCCGCATCGAGCAGCGCCAGCACGCCGTCGGGCGGGCCGGTGACCGGCTCCCCGAAGTCACGAAGGGTCGCCACGAACTCGGTGCCGCGCACGGTGCCCGAGAGGTGCAGGGTGTCGTCCTCCTCCCCGCCGCTCAATCGTCGACGCGCGTCGACAGCGAGCTGCCGGACGACAAGCCCCACGCCCTCGCCGTCACCGCCGGACATCGTCATCGCCGCACGAGCGCCTGCCGCCAGCACGGCGGTTCCGGAATCGTCAGCATGTGCAGTGAGGGAGAACACGCGAGAACCCTAGCCATCCGATGCCATCTTCGAATCCCCACCCGCTGGGGCTGACGCACGGCGATTTGTGACGTATTGTCAAACCATCACCGATTCAGGGACGGTAGACATGACACGAGCACGCAGGGGCCTCCTAGCCTCCACCATCATCACCGGCATCCTGCTGGCCACGGCAGCCCCCGCCATGGCCGGCGACACCGGTTCCGCGCTGCGCAGCCCCGTGGGCGACTGGCGCACGAAGACCGCGGGCATCGCGCAGACCATCACCTTCACTGCCGACGGCAAGGTCTACGGCGACTCCGGCTGCAACCGATTCGCGGGTGGCTACACCGTCGACGGTGACCGGATCGAGATCGGCCCGCTGGCCTCGACGATGATGATGTGCCCAGAGCCGCAGATGGATGCCGAGGCCAGTTTCCTGTTCAAGATGCAGGCTGCCCAGAGCTTCATCGCGACGAAGAAGGTCCTCAAGGTCTTCACCATCAAGGACGTCGTGCGGTTCGTGGCAAACTGACGGGATGCCCACAGCGGTCGTCCTGTCACATGACTGGATAGCCGGCGAACTCGGGCACCTCGAACCGTGGCTTGTCGATAGCGGTTTCTCGATCGTGCGCGTCTTCCGAGAGCAGCGCTCGTCGATACCCGCCGGTGATCTGCTCATCATCATGGGATCGCCGGCCTCGGTCGTACCGGGATTCCGTGATGCGGACGCCAATGCGGAGATTGCGGCCGTAGGCGCATGGGTCGCTCAGGGCAGGCCCTACCTCGGCCTGTGCTTCGGCGCTCAGGTACTGGCTACCGCTCTGGGCGGCAGCGTCCGGCGCATGCCCGGTGAGTTCCGCGGCTACGTGCCGGTCGACGCCGACACACCGCATGCAGCCCTCGGCGACGGTCGTTGGACCGTCTGGCACAACGACGCCATCACGGCGCCCCCGGGCGCTGAGCTGCTCGGCTCCCTCGACCACGCCGATCTGGCGTTCCGCGTGGGCAACGCGTGGGGGCTGCAGCCGCACATCGAGGTCACACCCGACACACTCGAGCGCATGGCAATTGCCCTTGGGGCAACCCCCGAGCAGTACCAACCGATTGTCGGCGCCTTGAGCGACGACTCAGCCCTCAACGCACTGCGCGCACGGGCTCTGCTCGACACATTCCTCGAGCAGACCGCAGCGACCTAGGACGGCGCCAGGGTGCCCGCGAAGATCTGCCACGCCAGCAGCGACTTCGCCACCAGGCTCAGCACGATGTACGTGCGCTCGCCATTCAGGTAGTTGGCCCACCGACCAACGCGCTTGTACTGAAGCCACTGCACGATGGCGAAGATGTTGAAGAAGATGAACAGCGAGATGATGATTCCGTATACGAATGCTGGCGGTTCAGCCGCCGACTTCGCCCCCGGTGCAATCACGTAGAGCAACACGACCAGCCACGGAACGATGCCGGCGATGCAGCCGAAGATGAATGGCAGCCACCCGCCGTCGCCCGGCGTCTCGTACTTCTCCTGCAGCCACCCGAACAGGATCATCGACGCGTTGACGCCAAAGATCGCGATCAAGGCAGCCGCATCACTGATGCCCACGATCTGCGCGATGAGCACGATCATGACCGACGAGCTGATGGAGTATTCGACCCACCGGAAGTAGTTGTGCTGAGCTACCAGGCCAGCGGCGTAGCGGCGGTAGAAGAGGGGACTGGCCACCAGGAAGTGGAACAACGCAGAGAGCGCGAAGAAGATCGCGACTCCGATTGCGATGCGTGACTCGAAGAGCACCACAGGGGCAGCAGAGGGAGTCCCGGGCGGCCCCTCCATGTAGGCGGCGGTCACCGGAAGCGCGAAGTCATTCGCCAGGGCCAGGATCAGGATGAGTTGCACCAGATGGGCGAATCCAGCGATGACATTGAGCCGCCGCAACTTGCTCAACTGCCGGGTCTGGTCGGGTGTCGCTTCCGGTGCTGTGATCGTCGTCATCCCTTGATCGTCACACGAGCGGCGCCACACCGCGAATCGGCCGCCCCTTCAGCGAGCCGCTACGACGAGATCCGTACGCGTCCGTCGGGTCCGAAGGTGAAGTAGCTGACGCCCTAATCGTTGAGGGGGAGCCGGTCAGCGCGATCCGTGCCAAGCGTCACGTGGACCTTCTGGGTGCTCCACTTGGTGATGTCCACGAGCAGCTCGGCCAGCTCCGCGTCGGTGAAGTGCTCATGTGCCTGCGCGACGAGCGCGTCGCTCATTTCCGACGGCCGCCAAATGAACGTATCGACGATGCGCAGAGCAACCTTGTATCGCTCGTCGAGATCGCTCGCCTCGTAGTGGTCGATCTTCGATGTGACGGCATCGGCTGCATCCGTGACGGCTGCATCCGAAAAGCGCAGCGTCTGGCAGGTGCGGCAGTCATGCTGACGGGCGCAACGCCGGCGGACGAGCTCGGTCAGCACCGGGTCGAGGAGGGATGAGCGCACCACGGCATCCTGGTGGTCAGCCAGCAGCGACACGAGTGCGGCATCGCGCACGCCATCGAGGGCATCGGGGCGGATCTATCGACCGTCGACGCGATCATGGTCGGCGATCGCAAGGAAGACGTATTCGGGGCGCAGCACCATGGCTTCCGCAGTGTCGGCGTGCTGTGGGGCTACGCAGATCAGGGCGAACTGGTGCAAGCTGCCCCGACCCATCTCGTGGCCAATGCCACGGAACTGCGCGGGGTGCTCGGCTTCTGAGCATGGCCGCGTCACCCAACGGACACAGAGCCCCCGAAGGGCCCATAATCGTGCCCACGACGCACCCAGGAGCGGGGCGTTCGGCATGACTTCCGGGGGTGGGCTGGCGTGGCTAGGCCCACCGGCGTATACCCGACACTCCTCAAGGATCTCCTCGCTGCATTCGCCCTGCTGGCTGCCTTCCTACTGCTGCCGCTGCTGACACCCGAACTGCCGGGCCGCATCTTCGCCCTCTGGCCGATCGGGGGCGTCATGATCGGGGTGCTCCTGTGCGTACCGACCCGACGTTGGTGGCCCTTCATCGCCGTCACAGCGGTGCTGGAGTTCGCGTGGTTGTCCCCCTCCTGGGACAGCACGGCATCGATCGCGGTGCGCTCGAGCACTGATCTGCTGGTTATCGGCGGCGCGGCCTACCTCCTCACGCGAACTGGCTCGGCCCGCCTGCGCGGTCCGTCGTCCGTATGGGCCCTGACCGGCGTCGCACTCGTGGCCGGGATCGTCCGCCTGTTGAGTTACCAGGTTGCTGTCGCGCTTGACCCCAGCTTCGGCACGCAGAGCATCTACTTCCGCGGCGTGCTGTTCCTTGGCACACTGCTGGCGCTTCTCGCGATCACACCCTTCACGCTGACGGTGCTCACCACATCGTGGTCGTCCTGGTCGAAGGCCCTCGACCTGCAGCGCATGATCTTGCCCGTCGCTATTGTCGTATTCGCCATCGTGGTTGCCGGGTCCCCTCTGCTGGCCGACTTCGAAGCACGCGAGTTCCTCATCGTCCCCGCGATGGGCTACGCCGCACTGACGTTGCGTCGCCGTGGGATAACCGTGCTGCTCACTATCGTCACGGTGATCCTCGTGGGCTCGGCGCTGCACAACCGCGGCATGTACGTCGTCAACGACCCGTCCCCCTTTGCCCAGTTGGAGGTGCTCACTCAGGCGCAGACACTCTGCCTCGTCACAACGCTCGTCACGTGGTTGATCTTCACCATGCGCGCGAAGCTCTCATCGTCGAACGTCGAGTTGCGCGCGATCGTCGATCGAGGCAGCACCATGATCGAGTCGCAGCGCCCGGACGACAGCAACGCACATCCCAATCAGGCTGTACTCGACTTCCTCGAGATCCCAGCCGAGGACTACCCCAACTTCCACTTCGCGGAACTGACGCACCCGGACGACCTGGTGATGGAGATGAGACTCGTCACGGCCTGGGAGGCGGGCGACATCGACTCCTTCGAGATGGTGAAGCGCTACCTGCTCCCGAACGGGAAGGTGAAGTGGGGGCAGGTCAAGATCGTTCGGGCCTACGACGACGTGAATGAAGAGGAAGTCACGGTCAGTCAGGCCACCGACGTGACTGCCGAGCACGAAACGCTGATTCGACTCGAGCGGGACGCGAACTTCGACAGGGTCACGGGGCTCCTGAGCCGCGTTGCTGTCACGCGAGCGCTGGGCCGCTTCCTTGCCCAAGCCGAGGCCGAGGGAACACACGTGGCCGTCGCCCTCATCGATGTCAGCGACTTCCTCGTCATCAACCGTGCACTCGGATACGAGGCCACCGACGAGAGCGTGGCCGTGCTCGCACGACGCCTTGCGCAAACGGTGCCGCCCGGATCCGCTGTTGGCCGGTTTGACGGTTCACTGCTTCTCGTCGTGACGCCGGACGCGGACGGTGATGCGCCTGCCCTTGAACGCCAGTGCCGAGACATCCTGGCGGGCATCGGCACGGATCTCGAGATTCGGGATCATCACGTCACCCGCGAGGGTGCCGTGGGCTTGAGTGTCTCGGCTGCGGGGAGGTCGACAGTATCGATGCTGCGCGAAGCCGACAACGCCCTCACCGAATCGCGCCGCTCACCCCGGCGGTGGTCGATCTACGCCGACACCCCGAAGTCCGATGTTTCGGCGACGCTACGGCTCGAGCACGAGCTCCGGCTGGCCCTCACGCGCGATGAGCTGATCGCACACTTCCAGCCGCAGGTGCGCCTGTATGACGGCAGCATCTTCGGCTACGAGGCGCTCGTGCGGTGGCAACACCCGCAG
>JAPLBU010000254.1:0-3212 GCA_026392575.1 Actinomycetota bacterium
CCGTAGGACGCACCCACCGGACGAGGCGCCGGCGCCTCGTCCGGTGGGTGCGTCCTACGGCCATGCAACCCGCCTGGACGAGACGCTCGACCACTCCGGACAGCGTGGTCTTCGCGATGCCCGCCTCCGCGGCTACCTCACGCGTCTCCTCGCCCCACAGTCACACGACCCATGAGAGCACCCAGTCGGTTTATGCGATGCTTCGGGGCGTCAGCAGCCTCTGCTCGGCGGCCGCTTCCGACTGATCGATCGTGCGTGGCGTCACCGGTCTGAGGGACGTCGATCCGGACGAGTCGGCCGGACGTGAACAACGACTCACGCTGCTGCACTCTCCAAGGTGTTGCGATGAGGTGCGCAATTCGCCCAAATTGCACAGTCGGAAATACTTCGCGATTCCTAGTGACTTTCGTCTCCGGCAACGCTACGTTACCCGCAGTTCACCAGTCAACAGTGTTGACTTTCTTGATGAGCGTCCTAGAAGGGACCCCGCATGACGACCGAACAAGTTGAAGGAAATCGCCTTGGAGGCACAGGTACTCCGCTGAAGCTCGTCGACGTCGTCGCACAGTCGGTCGGCTTCATGGGTCCGGTCTTCTCCATCGCATTCCTGGTCCCACTGGTCGTGGGGCTCCTGAGCGCGACCGGGAAGGGCGCGGGCGCCGCGGCGCCGCTGGCGATCCTCATCGCTGGCCTTGGCGTGCTCGCTCTCGCATGGCGCGTGAGCGCATACGCCAAGAGAATCCATGCAGCGGGGGCCCTCTATGACTACGTCACAGATGGCTTGGGCTCCAAGGTCGGGGGAGCGGCCGGTTTTGTCTACTACCTGGGCATCCTCTCGCTCGGTAGCGCCATCCTCGTTGTCCTAGCTGGGACCATTCGAGACACCCTTGAGTTGGAGTTCGGTTTCACGGGCATCCCGTTCCTTGGCTGGGCCGTGATTCTGGTGGTCATCTCCGCAGTCGCACTCTTCTTCGGTGTCGCACTCTCAACGCGTGCCCAGTTCATTCTCGCTCTCGTGTCGATTCTCACGGTGCTTCTCTTTTCCATCTACGTCATCATCCAGGTCGGCGGGGACAACAGTGTGTCGACCGCATTCAGCCCCTCGTCGGCCCCCGAGGGCTGGGCAGGCATCGCCTTCGGCATCGTCTATGCGATCCTTCTGTTCACCGGCTTCGAGACCGCGGCGAACCTTGGCGAGGAGACCGCGGAACCGAAGCGCGACATCCCGCGAGCCGTCATCATGTCCGTCATCGTGGTCGGGGCGTTCTACCTGATCGCTTCCTACGCGCAGGTTGCGGGCTACCACTTCGATCTCGATGCGATGGGGGCGAACGCCGGTGCGCCGCTGTTCGGCTTGGCAGCACCGGTGGAGGCGGGCGGCTATGGAGGAGTCTGGATCGCGCGCCTTCTGGAGCTCGTGGTCATCCTCGACATGCTGGCTGTCCTCATCGGTTGCTCAGTAGCCGCCTCCCGTGGCATCTTCGCGATGGCACGAGATGAGCGATTCCCCGGATTCCTCGGGAGGGTCTCCAAGCGGGGAACGCCATGGAATGCGGGCATCCTTGTACTTGTCGCCTTCGCGGTCTTCATTGCCGTGACGGAGTGGGCTCCGGACCTCTTCGCCATCGAGGGCTTCCCGCACTACTTCGCGATGTTCAGCATTGGGTCCGCCTTCGGCGGCCTGGGTCTCGCGGTGATCTACTTCCTTCTCTGCCTGGGCGCGTTGAGGGGGCTCCGTGACCACGAGCGATTCTGCACTGTCGTTGTGTCGTCCGTGGTCGGCATGATCGTCACCGCGGCCGCGATCTTCGGCGCCGTGTACAAGGTTGGCGCCCCGACGATTTACGCGGCGTACGCGGTAGCCATCGTGTTCATCGTCGGCTTGATCCTCGCCTTCGTGGTCAAGGGCAAGGCACCGATCACGACCACGTACAGCGAGCTGAAGGCCAGCGAGCAGGGGCCGATGAAGCTCTAGTCGGTACTTAGCCGCGGAAGGGGCGCCCCACCTGTCAAGGTCGGGCGCCCCTCCTGATGTCCGTTCCGATGGCCCGAATCTCAGAGTTGAAGGGACGTAACGAAGTGGCGCACGAGAACTGCGCTGGGGAGATGCGGTGACGCAGCGATTCTTCATGGATCCATCATCAGATCGCGGGGTCTATAGCCTCTTGACGGCCTTGGTCACTCCTCGTCCGATCGCCTGGGTCTCGACCACAAGCGCCGCAGGCGTTGACAACCTTGCCCCTCACTCCTTCTACCAGATCGTCAGCACGTCGCCTCCCATCGTCATGATCAGCACGATCGGAGAGAAGGACACAGCGAGGAACATCCGGGCGACTAGTGAGTTCGTGGTCTGCGGCGCTCCGACACGGCTCATCCGCGAGATCAACCTCACCGCCGTCGAGTTCGCAGGGGATGTGAGCGAGTTCGAGGCTGTGGGCCTGACGCGTGAGGCCAGCGAGCGCGTAGGGCCGCCTCGCGTCGCAGAATCCCCATACGCGCTGGAGTGTCTGAGCACCGAGATCCAAAGCGTGGGAAACGGGACTGTGATCTTCGGCGAAGTTGTGTACGTGGCTGTTGACATGGAGGTCGTCGACGGAGGCCGAGTTCGAATCGAACGCCTCGACCCGGTGGCCCGCCTCGGGGGCAGCCAGTGGTCGACCGTGGGCGAGATCGTCGAGCTGCCTCGAGTGGACCTGCAGCAGCATGTCGACCGCTGGGACCCACCTGTGAAGCTCGTGGGGAAGGGCAGGCCACATGGGTTGGCCGACAGCGCAGTCGATCCGGACTCAGCTAGAGACATCGTCGAGCACGAGGTTACGGAGCAAGTGTGAGCACCCAGAGGGCAAGAGTCTTCCCTGTCATTCACGTGGAGACGCTGGACCAAGACGTCGTCGACGTGCGGGTTGCCGCCGACTGTGGACTGCATCGGGTCTTCCTGATCGACCATGACGCCGACGACGAGCGACTCGCGGACGCAGTCGCCGAGGTCAGGAGCAGCGTGCCTCAGATGTAGGCGGGCGTTAACGTCATCGGTTGCACCGCGCAGGAGGCCCCTCAGGAACTCGGCGTGCAGGTCACCGTCGAGGAGAGCGAGCGCCTGTTCGCCGCCCTGCCGCCCGCCTGACGCGACTCCATACCGGGGCGTCGTTCCCGTTGCTGGGTGTGACGCCGGGGTATGGAGTCGCGGGTGGTGTTATTCGCGTTCGGAGCCG
>JAPLBU010000254.1:3250-7595 GCA_026392575.1 Actinomycetota bacterium
TGGGTGTGACGCTGGGGCATGGAGTCGCGGGTGGTGCTACTCGCGTTCGGCGCCGGCGACGAGGGCTTCGGTCTCCTCGACGCTGGTGCGGGTGAGCTTCCAGATGACGACGGCCAGGACGGCGCCGACGAGGGGGGCCAGGAGGAACAGCCAGACCTGGCCCAGGGCGTCGCCGCCGGCGAACAGGGCGGGGCCGAAGGAGCGGGCGGGGTTGACGCTGGTGCCGTCCAGGGGGATGCCGACGAGGTGGACGACGGTCAGGGCCAGGCCGATCGCGATGCCGGCGAAGCCGGGGGCGGCGACGCGCTCGGTGACCAGCAGGATGACCAGGACGAACGCGGCGGTGAGCAGGATCTCCAGGACGAACGCGCCGGCCATGTTGATGGCGCCGTTGTCGTAGGCGTTGGTGCCCAGGGCGCCGGTGTAGTCGGTGACGCCGAAGGAGGAGACGAACAGCTTCAGGACGGCGGCGCCGAGGATGGCGCCGAGGAACTGGGCGATCCAGTAGCCGACGGCTTCGTTGGTGGGCATGCGCCGGCCCAGGAGCATGGCCAGGGTGACGGCGGGGTTGACGTGGGCGCCGGAGACGGGGCCGAAGGCGTAGGCGATGGCGAGCAGGACCAGGCCGAACGCGAGGGCGACGCCGACGACGCCGTTGCCGGGTCCGGCGCCGTCGACGCCGACCTTGGCGCCGATGCCGAACACGGCTGCGCCGACGGCGAGGAAGACGAGCAGGAACGTGCCGACGAACTCGGCGATCAGCTTCCGGGCGGTGGTGTTCATGGCACTCCCTGAGGTGGCGGATGGGTCCGCGCAAAATAGCACACGGCACTTTTAATCTGGGGAGCCGCCGAGGAGCGGGTACGATGCTGCGATGCCTGCGCCCACCTCCACACGTGCGCTGCGCCCGCCGCAGCAGCGTGTTCTGCGCAACCACGAGCGGCTCATCGATGCAGCACTGGTTGCCGCCGACGAGGACGGTTGGTCGGGGCTGAACTTCGCGAACGTCGCAGCCCGTGCCGGGTTGTCGCGCAGGCCGCTCCAGGACCGATTCACTGACGCCTCGCATCTGGCTGCCGCCGTCTGGGCAGAGAAGGCCGATCCCGCGCTGAGTGGTGCCCTCGCCGATGTCCTTACAGCTGCTGGGCTGCTCGATGCTGAACCGAACGTCAAAGCCCTGATTGCGGCGACGGACGCGCTGGCCCATCCGGGGACCGAACTGCGGGCCGCTGCCGAGTTGATGCTCGTGTCCCAGTTCGATCTCGTGCTCCGTTCGGCCGTGCGTGATGGCCTCGGTGCACAGATGGAGCGTTGGTGCACGCCTGAGCCCCGACTCGTGACCCGGGCAGATGC
Organism: Actinomycetota bacterium; assembly: GCA_026392575.1. Taxonomy (GTDB): domain Bacteria; phylum Actinomycetota; class Actinomycetes; order S36-B12; family S36-B12; genus UBA10649. The sequence continues at coordinate 4,604 of JAPLBU010000254.1, forward strand.
AGCACGACGCGGCTACCTGATCTCCCTGGGGCTCGGGCTGCTGCTTGCCGGCCACCGACCCGGAATTGACGGAATCGACATGCGCCACGAGATCCGGCTTCTTGCCCAGGCCCTCGCAGCGCCGGCGAAGCCGACGGCGCTACCTCGCGTCCGCGCACGCCACCTGGATGGGCCAACCCCGTTCGACACGGGCGATGCCACCCTTGATGACCTGCTCCAGGCGGTCCTTGAGCAGGTGGGCGCTGATGGATTCGACGGGGCGAGTGTTGAGCGAATCGTGTCGGCGGCAGGATCATCGCAGGGCGCACTGTTCGGGCGCTACGAGACCAAGCTCGATCTGTTCATCGATGCGACCCGTCGCCAGCACGCGATCTCCATGCGCAGCAATCACGATTACATCCAGGGCATTGCTGCCGGCCATGGAGCCGGAGTGGCGGATGCCGTCACCCTTCGAGAGTTCCAGCGACCCGGACGTGAGTTGGCCAGGGCCCACCTGATGGAGCAACTGCGCATTTCGTGGCATGAGGAGTCCCTCCTGCTGGCGCAGGAGGAGGAGCTTGAAGTCTTCGCCCGCGAGGAGTTCACGATGGGGATCGGGCGGACGCGCAAGCAGGTGCCGGGGTATGTGCACTTCGGATACGCCCTTGGACTCGGTGCCACGGCCCTTCCGGTCCTGTTCCCGGCGTGCTGGACGCTCCCGTACGACGTGGTGACCATCCCGCTGCTGGACTAGGCGCTGCCGAAATCGGTGCTGACTAGTACACCCAGATGTAGGTGGCGGCGACCGCGGCGACGATCAGCGGGTAGCCGATGCGCAGGACCCGATCAAGAATCCTGACGCGGCTCAACTGTCGCTGCTCGGTAAGCCTGCGGCCCACGAGGGTGCCGATGATGCACATTCCGGAGAGGGCGATGAAGGCGTAATACGCCCACTCGATGGCGACGGTGTAGTCGACCGAGGGCAGCGATGAAGTGACGCTGTTGAGCATGACGGCCCCGGTGAGAATCCCCGTCACGCCGAATGAGATACGGGCGGTTGCGTCCTTGTAGGGATACCAGAGCGATACGTACACGACGATCGTGAGCAGGAACAGCGGTAGGAGGTTCTTGATGAGGAACGAGAACACGTCACGCGAGATCGTGTTAGTCGTGACCATCTGCGAGAACGTGATGCCGCGGCCGTCACTGGCGATTGACGGATCACCGAGATCACCACTCTGACCCACGCTGGCGGGGTAGAAACTCAGGGAGTCCGCCTGCCAGTTGGGGATCTGGTCGATCGTCTCGGTTGCATTGACACCACTCTGAAGGCGCTCCGCCTGAGTCTGCTCGAGATTGTCCGGATCGGGCACGTAAGTCATCTGACTGGATTGCAGGCGCCGGTTCTGGATGATGATGGGAAGTTGTTGCGAATCAAAGGGAAAGGCGCTGAACTCCATGGGCGCGTGGAAGGCACCGTCCACGCGGTAGAGCTCGTAACTCTCACCGTCGAAGGATGAGCGGCGCAGCGGCTCCCCTAGGCCGAGGGTCGGATTCACTGCGTTGACGAACTGGATGTCGGAGGGGCCGGCAGAGTCACCGCGGTACTTCAGCCAGATGAAGAAGTCAGCATGGAATGTCTGCGCCCGCACATCGAGGCTGTCGGTCGCATTGATGTTGAATCCGGTGGTGACAACCCGCTGAATCGTGTAAGTCTCGCCGAGGGCATTGATCGCAGACCCGTTGCGGATGGCTTCGCTGAGGGACAGGCCGACCATCGGAGAGTAGGGCGTCAGCTGGTCGGCGGCCGATGTGAGTGTGACGACCCCGTCTCGCGTCACGCGGCCGTCGTCGAATGCCACGGGGCGTGCTGCCGAGTTGTCTACTTCGAAGTACAGGGAGCCGGTGAGGACCGGGAGTGCTGTCTCGGGCGTTCGCGCCGACGCAAGTGCATCGCGGATGCCACCCCGAGACTCAGCACTGGCTGAGCTATTCCACGGTACGTCGGATCGGATCATCGCCTCAGCGAAGGCATCCACGGCGTCGTAGGTCAGTCCGGCGGCCCAGCTGGGCTGGTAGCCGAGCTGCTTGCCGAAGGCGTCGTAGAAGGTGACGGCGGGACCGGCGAGAGTCCCTTCGGTCAGGGGAGTTGCGGCGTAGGAGTTGTTCACGACGGTGGGGGAGGCGGCTGACAGTCCCGCGAAGAACTTCTGTGTTGCGAGGGCGTCGGGGGCGATGAGCCTGGCCTGCACGCCTAGCGCCTGCAGCTCCCCGGCCAGGGCACTGGACGCAGGATCGAGTGACAGGAGCGCGACCGGGATGACGAAGTCCGCCTGCACCGTCGCGAGTTGTTTGAACCCTTGGGTGAACCCGGTCCGCAGACTCTGCCCGTACGGATCGTCGGTGGATACGACGATGGCCGAGTCGAAGCCCAGCACGCCGTTGGCGTAGATCGCCATGCCGCGGCCCTGCTGGCTGTTGGCGAACACCGTGCGGAAGTACCAGGGGTTATCGGTGGTGACGGCATCAGCGGTAGCGGTCGGTGTGATCGCCGGCATGCCGGCGGCGCGGTAGATCGGTGCGGCGGCAAGGGAGGTGGTGCTGAGCGAGTGACCGATGACGCCCACGAACCGGCCATCGGCCACGATCTAGCGGGCGACGGCCTCCGCCTGGGCCGGGTCGCCGTTGTCAGTGAACGTGACGAGCCGGAGTTGCTGACTTGAGGTGGCGCGGGTCTGGTTCCACGCGTCGACTGCTTGCTGGGCGGCCTGCACGGTCTCGGCACCGCCGAGCTGCCGAGCATCGTTGTCGGCGACCACGAGGGCGATGTAGGCGTAGGTGATGCGGCTGTTCGCGACCACGGCACCGACACCGGCAAGCAGCGCCAGCAGAACGAGCACGATGAGGGAGCGGGTCAGCAGGCGTCGGCGGCGCTGGACCCGCATCTGTGCGGCGTAGCCGGTGATGAACTCCGGCGGTGGGGGATCGATGATCCGGGCGAGCTCCGGCGGAG
>JAPLBU010000076.1 GCA_026392575.1 Actinomycetota bacterium
AGCAGGGAGCCGACATCGCTCGGCACAACCTGGCGAATGACCCCATGGCCTTCGCCAACGACGAGACGGTGCGCGCGTTCCTGCAGGTCGCCGGGTCAGAGGGCCTGCCGCTGACTACCGTCGATGGTGTCACCGTCATGACCGGCACCTACCCGAGCCGCGAGCAGCTCCTTCGATTCGCGGGCATCACAGAGTTGGCGGCAGTTCCCGCGGGCGCGAGCCTGCTGCAGGTTGCCGACGCGGCTTCGGACGAATCATGCGCCTGCGGACCGGCCGGCTGCTGCTGACATGCTCTCGTTCCTGACGGATCCACCGCGCTTCCTGTTCTTCACCGGCAAGGGCGGTGTCGGCAAGACCTCGATTGCCTGCGCAACAGCAGTGCACCTTGCCGATCAGGGCCGGCGCGTCCTGCTGGTCAGCACTGACCCAGCATCGAACGTCGGCCAGGTGTTCGACTTCACCATCGGCAACGCCATCACGCCGATCCCAGGCGTCCCCGGCCTCTCCGCCATGGAGATCGATCCTGAAGCCGCTGCCCACGCGTACCGCGAACGCATCGTCGGACCAGTTCGCGGCCTTCTCCCCGACCGCGAGATCGCATCCATCACGGAGCAACTCTCCGGATCCTGCACGACCGAGGTCGCCTCGTTCGACGAGTTCACTGCGCTTCTCACGGACGAGGCACTGATCGGCGACTACGACCACGTCGTGTTCGACACCGCGCCGACGGGCCACACGATCCGCCTGCTGCAGCTACCCGGAAACTGGAGTGACTTCCTCGACGCGGGCAAGGGCGACGCCTCGTGCCTTGGCCCCCTCGCTGGCCTGGACAAGCAACGCAGCGCCTACGCCGGGGCTGTCGCTGCGCTGCAGGACTCGGAGACAACCCGCCTGGTCCTCGTCGCCCGCGCCCAGGCAGGGGCACTCGATGAGATCGCCCGCACCCAGTCCGAACTTGACCAGATCAGCATCAGCTCCGGCTGTGTCGTCATCAATGCGGTGCTGCCAGAAGCCGCTGGCGACGAGCCCCTGGCCGCCGCAGTTCGCCGCCGCGAGCGGGACCTGCTCAACAGCCTGCCGGCTTCGTTGACCGCACTCCCCGTCGACCTGATCAGCCTCAAGCCCAGCAATGTCATGGGCCTCCCCGCACTTCGGGCACTGCTGTGCGCAGGTGAGCCGGCTGCTGGCCCTGCCGCGACCGTGTCGGAGCAGTTGACAGAGCACCGGCTTGCGGACCTCATCAACGACATCGAGGCCGGTGGCCACGGTCTGGTGATGTGCATGGGCAAGGGCGGCGTCGGCAAGACGACCATCGCCTCGGCCATCGCGATCGCCTTGGCGGAGCGCGGCCACCCGGTTCACCTGACGACGACCGATCCGGCTGCGCACCTTGAGCAGACCCTGGATGGCGGTGTCGCCCACCTTCGTGTCACGCGAATCGATCCCGTGCAGGCCACCCGCGAGTACCGCGATCACGTCATGGAGTCGAAGGGCGCTCAGCTGGATGAGGCTGGCCGTGCGAATCTTGCCGAGGATCTGCTGTCACCGTGCACCGAGGAGGTCGCCGTCTTCCGGCAGTTCTCGGCCGTGATCGGAGAGGGACGCACCGGCTTCGTCATCGTCGACACCGCACCGACGGGGCACACGCTGCTGCTGCTCGATGCGGCCGGCTCCTACCACCGCGACATGGTCCGCCAGATGGGCAGCGCGGCAGGATTCAAGACGCCGATGATGATGATGCAGGACCCAGACCTCACCAAGGTCATCCTGATCACGCTCCCCGAGCAGACTCCGGTCCTTGAGGCCAGCATCCTGAAGGCCGACCTCGACCGTGCCGGGATCCACCCGTGGGCATGGGTCGTCAACGCCTCCATCCAGGCGGCGCACCCGCAGTCCGAGTTTCTCCGTATGCGGGCAGCGTCCGAGGCCCAGCCGATTCATCGAGTCCGCGAGCTGGCACCCCGGCTGGCCGTCGTGCCGCTTCAGGCGCAGGAGCCGGTCGGGCTGCCCGCCCTTCGCACCCTGTTCTAGTCGGGCGTGGGCAGGCTCCAGGACACCCGATGGTGCCGAGTCGGACCCAGCCGAGTCAGCGCCTCAAGGTGCTCCGGCGCTCCGTAGCCCTTGTTGCCCGCCCAGCCGTAGTCCGGGAAGTGGTCACTGAGTTCGATCATGAGAGCGTCCCGGGCCGTCTTCGCGAGGATGCTCGCGGCGGCGACCCCGGCACAGCGCAGGTCCGCCTTCACCATTGTCACCACGGGCGGCACTGAGTACAGCGCCGGCTCCTCGGCGAACAGCGACGCCTGCGCCGGTTCCGACAGGTAGTCGTGGCTACCGTCCAAGAGCACCTGGTCGGGCCGGACTGGCAAGGCCGCAAGCGCCCGATGGCCGGCGAGCCGCATCGCCGGGACGATCCCCAGCCGGTCGATCTCGTCGGCGGACGCCATGCCGACGGCATGGGACGCCCAGCGCATGATCTTGGGCAGCAATTCCATGCGCCGTTCGGGAGTGAGCAGCTTGCTGTCACGGACACCCGCGGGCGCCGGCTTGGTCTCGGCCGTCACGAGCACCACCCCGACGCTGACCGGGCCGCACAACGCGCCCCGGCCGGCCTCGTCGACACATGCCAGGCCCGCCACCCCGGCGCGAAGCATGGCGCGCTCGACGCGCAGTGTCAGCGGTGCGAAGGACATGGCGACTACGGAGTCGAGCCCTTGGAGACCTCCGGATCGCCGAAGATCTCGGGGATCGGCACGGTCCCGAATCGCCCGAAGGGCCACACCTTCAGCACCACGCGGCCGACCACGTCGGGCTCCGGCACAGAACCGTTGTCCGTCTCCAGGTGGTAGCGGGAGTCACGGGAGTCGCCACGGTTGTCGCCCATGACGAAGACGGAGTCGGGCGGCACGACGATGTCGAACTGCACCTGGTTGGTCGGCCCCTTGACGTAGTCCTCAACCAGCGGAACACCGTTGAGCACGATGCGACCATCGGAATTGCAGCAGGCCACTCGGTCGCCCTCGATCCCGATGGCGCGCTTGACGAGGTCCTGCCCGCTGTCGCTGGGCAGCATGCCGATGAAGGTCAGGCCCGTGCGAAGCGCACCGCGGACCCCTCCCGGCGGCGGCGGCGGATCGGGCAGCCAATCGCCCGGAACCTTGAACACCACGACCTCACCGCGGCTGACACCGGACATCGTCGTGGTGATCCTGGACGCGATGATTCGGTCGCTGATCAGGAGGGTGTCCTCCATCGACGCACTGGGGACGTAGAAGGCCTGGATGAGGAAGGCGCGGACGAGTGCCGACAACACCAGGGCGGACACGATGATGATCGAGGTCTCGCGGAACCAGCGGCCGACGCCGCCCTTCTCCGGGCGCGGGTCCTGACCGCGCGCATGGCGGCCTCGGCCCGGTGGCGGCTCAGGGAGCGGCGCGTGCGGGTCGCGTGCTGAGACGGCCACTAAGAACCGCCGCCCGTCGCCGGCGCCACACTCGCGAAGGCCGAAGGGATCTCCAGCGCCTGCAGGTTGGACAGTGGCCACAACACCGTCATCGCACGTCCAACGACCTTCGCCTCGGGCACGAAGCCGCCACCCGGGTCGCCCATGTGGGCGCGCGAGTCCGCCGAGTTGGAGCGATGGTCGCCCATGACCCACAGCATGCCCTGCGGGACCAGCACATCGAAGTCCTGCGTGCTCGGCGCGTCGCCCGGATACAGGTAGTCCTCCTCGAGCGGCGTCCCATTGACCGTGATCCGACCCTGAGCATCGCAGCAGGTGACCCGGTCCCCACCGACCCCGATGACCCGCTTGATGAAGTCCGTCGAGTCGGGCGGCACGATGCCAATGGACTGCCCCACCCAGGTCAGCGCACCGGACACCGGATTGCGCTGCGGGACGTCGGTCGCTGGGACGAAGGAGTCCGACCCGTCGAAGACCACGACATCACCACGCTCGATCCCACGCACGTGGTACACGGCGCGGTTCACCAGCACCCGGTTGCCGATGCCGAGCGTGTCCTCCATCGACCCCGAGGGGATGGAGAACGGCTTGGCTACGAAGGTGGTGATCAGCAGGACGACAGCGATCGCAATGCCGATCGTGACAGGGATGTCCCATCAGCCCTCGGTCTTGACGTTCTCGCGGAGCTCGCGGATCTTGGCCTTCTTGCCGCGCAGGTCGCGCAGGTAGTAGAGCTTGGCGCGACGGACGTCGCCGCGGGTAACGACCTCGATCTTGTCGATGATCGGCGTGTGCAGCGGGAAGGTCCGCTCGACACCAACGCCGTAGGAGACCTTGCGGATCTTGAAGGTCTCTCTGACACCGTCGCCGGAACGGCCGATGACGACACCCTGGAACAGCTGGACGCGGGTCTTGTTGCCTTCGACGACCTTGACGTGCACCTTGAGGGTGTCGCCTGCGCGGAAGTCGGGAATGTCGGCCTTGAGTGATGCCGCATCAACGGCGTCGAGAGTCTTCATGTCGGTGTCGCTTCCTGCAGGCGCCACAGGTCGCCCACGGTTGTGGGGACGGAGGTCGTGCGTCGCGGCCGAGGCCGGATGCCCTCTCGGACCGCGTCCCCTGTGGCGGGGCGATCCGAGGCCCGTCCGGGGACGGGCTGAGATGAGCCTCCGTAGTCTGCCACGATGAGCGCCGGCGGCCAAAACCAGGGCCTGCCAGCCCCATGTTGGGACCCCAGGAGCAGGGAGACGGCGTGTCCATCCACCCCCGAGCCGGGCAGCCGGCGCTGCCGACCGACCTCATCGACGTAGCTGCCCTCGAAGCGGCCTACTACTCCCAGCATCCCGACCCGGACGATGCGGCACAGCGGGTGTCCTTCGGGACCTCCGGTCACCGCGGCTCAGCCCTCGACGGTGCCTTCAACGACGACCACATCGCGGCGACCACCCAGGCGATCTGTGACCACCGACGCTCCGCTGGTATCGGTGGGCCGCTCTTCCTGGCCCGCGACACCCACGCCCTGAGCCGGCCAGCGTGGGCCACCGCACTGGAGGTGCTCGCAGCCAACGAGGTACGGGTGCTCGTCGATGCGGGGGATGGATTCACTCCCACACCCGCGCTCTCGCACGCGATCCTCCGATACAACGCCGGCCGCCCAATCGACGACCCGGCTCGGGCCGACGGCATCGTCGTGACCCCGTCGCACAATCCGCCGCGTGATGGCGGCTTCAAGTACAACCCACCGGACGGCGGCCCAGCAGGATCGGACATCACCGGCCCCGTTCAGGATCGGGCCAACGCCTACCTCACCGACCGACTGGCGGGCGTCCGCCGCATTGCCCTGGCGACGGCCCTGTCGGCCGAGACCACGGGACGGTACGACTTCATGGGCACGTATGTCGATGAC
>JAPLBU010000420.1:0-3085 GCA_026392575.1 Actinomycetota bacterium
CCGAGCCCATGCTCGACGACGTGCTGGCCCGGGCGCGCGACGCGGCGAACTGACGGGTCAAGCCGCTGGGTGGCCGTATCGTTGCGGCGGGCCCCTGTAGTCCAACTGGCAGAGACACCCGGCTTAAACCCGGCACAGTATGGGTTCAAATCCCATCGGGGGCACTGCGCGATCGATCCGGTTCGGTCGATCGGATCAGGTGAGCTGCCGCTCGGCGAGGTCGCGGAAGTGGCCGGGCTGGGCCATGAGTTCGTCGTAGGTGCCCTGCTGGGAGACTCGTCCACCTGCCATCACGATGATGCGATCGGCGGTGCGGATGGTCGACAGCCGGTGCGCGACGACGATGCGGGTCAGGCGCAGGTTCTCCAGGAACTCGATGACGACTGCCTGGGTCACGTTGTCCAGCGCACTCGTGGCCTCGTCGAGCAGGAGCATGCGAGGGGAGCCGGCGAGGGCCCGCGCGAGGAGGACCCGCTGGCGTTGGCCGCCGGAGATGGTCCCGCCGCCGTCGACAACGGGGGTGTCGAGCCCCATGCCCATCTGCCGGACGTCGTCCGCGACTCTTGCAGAGGCGAGTGCCTCCCAGATCTCGGCTGACGTCAGGCCGCGGCCCATGTCGACGTTGTCCCGGATCGGACCGGGCAGCAGCGTCGAGGATTGGAGGACGCAGCCGATCTGGCGTCGCACGGACGGACGATCCAGGGATGCCATGTCCTTGCCGTCGACGGCGATGACTCCGGACTCGGGATCCTCCAGTCCGAGCAGGATGCGCATGAGCGTGGTCTTGCCGCAGCCGGACGGGCCGACGATCGCGACATGCTCACCAGGCTGCACGCGGAAGGAGACGCCGTCGAGCACGGCGGGTCCGCCCGGCTCGTAGCGGAAGACGATGTCGTTGACGGAGATGCCGCCGCTGATCTGCCCCGGGTTGACGCCATCGCCGAAGCCCTCGGGGGTCGCGGCAAGAACGGGCTCCACCTTGGCGAGGACCGCGCGCGAGTTCAGCAGTGCGCTGCCGGACACTGCTGCCATGGCGAGGGTTGCCGTTGCGAGACCAGCTGCGGTCTGGGCGGTGACGAAGTCGCCGAACGACGCACCGGATGCTGCGCTCGTCGCCACGATCATGATCAGCCCGACCAGCGGCCAGGCGCCAAGCACGATGATCTGGTAGGCGCTGAGTCGCCGCAGGCTCAGATCGGCGGAGGTGAGCTTGGCATGCATCTGGGCCCACCGCTTGAACGCGCGCTCCTCAGCTCCCGAGACCTTCAGTCGGTTGACGGCTCCGAGGGTCTCCATGAGTCGGCCGTTCGCATCGGCGCTTGCTGTCACCCGTTGCGCGGTGAGAACCGCACCGCGTCGAACGAACCACGTGTTCACGACGAGCTGCACGGCCACGAAGACGGTCACGGCTGCGAGCAGAGGTGGATTGGTGGTGGCGACGGCGGCGAGACTGCCGAGGATCGCGACGGTGTCGAGCAGGCCAATAATCGCCTGGTTGGGCACTCCTTCGCCGGCAAGGTTCACGGCCGTCGACTGTGCCATCCGGTGGCCGAGGGAGTAGCCGTCGTGCCAGGTGGAGCGCAGCCGCAGCATGCGGTCCCACACGGCGCCGGTCGCGATGGAACCGAACCGCGTGCGGGCGCGCAGGAGCGCGAGGCTGCGCATGAGCTGCCAGGCCGTGCTGGCCAGCAGGAGGAGAGCGAGGATGGACATGGCCAGCACGAGGTCGCGCGTCGAAACTGATGCCAACGATGCGGCAAGTCGGCCGAACACGACGGGCGTGAAGAACGCCAGCACGGCGATCAGCACGGTGAGGGTCAGGACGGCGGCGATGTCGCGGCCGGATCCGCTCAGCCCGAGCCGGATCAGGTTCCGCGGGGTATTGAATCCCGGCGCTAGGAGTGGGACGAGCTCGGTTGCCTTGGGCTTCAGTGAAGTGGCGAACTCTTCGTCGACGTGGGTCGACACGGTGGGATCGGCTGGGTCGATCGCGGACCAGCTGCGTCCGTGCCAGGTGAGGGCGACGAATCCGCCGCGCTTCGTCTCCGAGATGAGGGCGGGGCCTTCGACGGTCCACCACGATTGGGCGAGGTCGACCGTTCGGGGTCGCGCCGTGCAGGCTTCGGCCGCGGCGGTGAGGGCATCGCGGCCGAGGTCCACCTCATCCATGGCACGGAGCCGGGCCGGTTCCGGGATTGTCAGGCCCGCCGAACGTGCCGCAATGAAGGCTGCCGAGAGCGCTGATGATGCGCGGTCGGTCGGATCGGTGGACCGCACGATGGGGCCGACGACGGCACCAGCGAGCAGGTCGAGGGCGTCGGCGCTGTCACGTGCTGCGCGGGCCTCCGCCTGACGCAGACGGTCCTGCCGGACGGCATCGGCCTTCTGCGTGGCCGATACAGCGGACTCGATGGCGAGCCGACCGCACAGGTCGAGGGCTGCCTGCCACTCATCGGGTCCCGTCGGTGCCGGAGCCGACGCGATGCGGCACTGGACACCGCTGGTCAGCCACACACCGCGGGTTATCGGGACAGCCGCGTCCGTGACGGTAACGGTGGCATGCTCCCAGCCGCAGTAGCGTGCGGAACCTGAGGTGACACGCAGCCAGCCCTGAATGCTGTGGTCCGATGAGGCGACGGCCTCGGTCGTGGCTGTGACCTGCTCGCCCGGGGCCAGACGCATTCCGTCGGGGCCGGGAGCAACGACGCGGTCGGCCCAGCGGTTCCGCAACGAGGCCTGCCCGAGCAGGGTGATCCAGCGCTGCAGGGATTCCAGGCCGTCGCTGTCCATGAGGTCGACGAGTGACCGGCGACGCACCTGTGCACCATGCAGTCCGGCGGCGAGCAGCCGGTGGCCATCATCGGTGGTTGGGCAGCCGACGATGACATCGCCCGGCAGGATGGTCGCGATGGGCATACGCGCGCCGTCTGCCTCGACCGCGAAGAGCTGGACGCCGCCGGACACGACCTCGACCACCTCTCCGGTCCCGGGCTCGATCACGTCCGAGGCCGAGAGGGGAATCAGGAGGTGCTGGTCGGCGCTCATCCGGAGTGCACCAGTCGTGCGTAGGCCGCATCGAGTGCCA
>JAPLBU010000420.1:3147-3852 GCA_026392575.1 Actinomycetota bacterium
GCCGATGGGCGATGACCAGGCACGAGATACCTCGACGGCGAAGCGCCTTGTCGATGGCCATCTCCGTCATCGGATCGAGGGCACTGGTCGCCTCATCGAGCACCAGCAGGACCGGGCGGCGCGCGAGCGCACGGGCGATCTCAAGGCGCTGCCGCTGACCGCCGGACAGGTCGGCACCCTGCTCGCTCAGAATCGCGTCGAGGCCACCGGGTCGTTTGGCCACATCGTCGGCAAGCTGGGCATCCTGCAGGGCCTGCAGGATGTCGGCCTCGGGGATCGTGTGATCCCACAGCGTGATGTTCTCGCGTACCGTGCCGCCGAAGATCGTCACATCCTGATCGACCAGAGCGATGCCGTCGGTGAGGACCTGCGGCGCATGCCGATTCCGGGTGCGGCCATCGAGGAGGATCTCGCCGCTCCACGGCCGGTACAGGCCCGTGACGAGTCGGGAGATCGTCGACTTACCGCAACCGGACGGACCGACAAGGGCAACGCGTCGCCCGGGTCGCAGGTGCAGGTCGAGGTCGGTGATGACGGGAGGTCCGAGTCGGCTGTAGCCGAATGTGACGCCGACGGCCTCGAACTCCCCTCGCAGGCTGCCTGGAGCTGGTTCACCCGTGCCGGGGTTGGCGTCGTCGTCGGTCTCGGCGTTGAGCACATCGTCGACCTGATCGAGGGTCGGCCGGAGCATCTGCGCCTGGCTCA
>JAPLBU010000214.1 GCA_026392575.1 Actinomycetota bacterium
CGACGTCCACGATGGGCTCATCCGACGCCGCCGCGGCAAGAATCCGCGTGGCCGCCGGGAGGTCGGCCGGGCGCACGACGGCAACCTCAACGCTCTCGTCACCCACTCGTGCCTTCAGTTCGGCCGGTGACCCATCGGCGATCACGCGGCCCTGGTCGATGACGGCGATCCGCTGGGCAAGCCGGTCGGCCTCTTCCAGATACTGGGTGGTGAGAAGCACCGTGGTGCCGTCGGTCACGAGCCGCTGAATGATTGTCCACAGCGACAGGCGGCCTCGCGGGTCGAGCCCCGTCGTGGGCTCGTCGAGAAACAAAATGGGCGGGCGGGCCATGAGGCTGGACGCGAGGTCGAGCCGGCGGCGCATCCCGCCCGAGTACGTCTTTGAAATGCGGTCGGCGGCATCGGCCAGGTCGAACTCGTCGAGCAACTCCCCAGCGCGCGCGCGCGCGTCACCCTTCGGCATGCCCGACAGACGGCCGAACATCACCAGGTTCTCCCGGCCGGTCAGGTACTCGTCAACGGCTGCGTACTGGCCTGCGAGACCGATGCGCTCACGCACCTGTGCCGGGTTGCGCACCACGTCGATGCCATCCACAGACGCGCTGCCCTCGTCTGGCTGGAGCAACGTTGCGAAGATGCGAACGGTCGTGCTCTTGCCGGACCCGTTGGGTCCGAGAAGGCCGAACACGATTCCGCGGGGGATCTCGAGATCGATCTTTTCCAGGGCAAGCGTCTTGCCGAAACGCTTGCTGATGCCATCGGCGCGAATTGCGATGTCGCTCATCGCGCGCCAACCTACCAGCGGCGCACCCGACCGCACTCCCAACGGTTTGCCATCGGCCGGGCCTAAATTGTGCGCGTGGACGACGACCGGCCCCTTCTGGATCTCAACCCCACCCTGCTCGAGGATGCCCGAGCGGTGGTGTCGCTTGCGCTCTGGTGCGGCACGAGCCGGCTGGCCCGCACATCGGCGCTCGAAGACGCCATCGGGCTCGCCTGCTTGGGTGATGCCGCAGAGGAGCTCGGCGCACCGGGCGAGCCGGGCGTGCGCTGGCCGTCGGCGCAGTTGCAGGGGCCCCTTCGTGAGGCCGCGCGTCGGGTGATCGAGGCTTCTGCCCAGCACACCGACGACGTCCCCGAGCGTGCTGCCTGGTGGGACGAGCAGTCGGCGCGCGCAGAACGAGTTCTCACCGCCCTGACGAGGCCGCGCGCAATCTAGCCCGCCGGGCCACCGGCCAGTGCCTCGGGGCCCAGGTGGGATCGGCCATGGGGCTCGGTCAGGTCTGGGCCATCGGATACCGGGATGATTCCCGCCGGGTTGATCGCGCCGTGGGTCAGGTAGTAGTGGCGCTTGATGTGATCCATCGAGATCGTGTCCATCACGCCGGGAATCTGGGCGACATCACGCACGAAGCCACACAGCGTGGGGGAGTCGGCGATCAGCCGTTCGTTGCACTTGAAGTGCGTGTGGTACACGGGGTCGAACCGCACCAGCGTGGTGAAGAGGCGGATATCGGCCTCGGTGAACCGGTTACCGGCCAGCCAGCGCGCGCGTTCCAGGATCGTCTCAACCTCACTGAGGCCGCGTGACACATCGGACACGGCATCGTCGTACGCAGCCTGCGACGTCGCGAACCCGGCTCGGTACACGCCGTTGTTGATGAGCGGATAGACCACCGCGTTCACTGCGTCGATCTCGGGCTCGAGATCAACAGGCCGGAGCACTGGGGAATCAGATACGAGGGGTCCGAACCCGGAGTCGAATATGTGCAAAATGTCTTCCGACTCGTTATTGACGATGCAGCCCGCGCGCGTATCCCAAAGTACCGGCACGGTCACCCGCCCGCGCCAGCCGGGATCCGTCGCCCGATATCCCTCCGAAAGAAATGTCCAGCCGTTCACCGGATCCGGCTCGTGCGTGAATGCCCATCCGTGCTCGTCGCGGATCGGATCCACAACGGTCATCGCAACGACGTGACCAAGGCCTTTGAGCGCTCGGGCGATGATGACGCGGTGCGCCCAGGGGCACGCATACGACACGTAGAGGTGGTACCTGCCCGC
>JAPLBU010000227.1 GCA_026392575.1 Actinomycetota bacterium
CCACGGAAACAGCGTGCCCTCGGGGTAGCCGGAGCCGCGGAGGAAGAACGGCGTCGCGGACAGGTCGTAGATGGCCCGGATGCCCAGCTTCTGCTGCACGGCCCGCAGGCCGTTGAGCCAGACGCGGGCAGCCTCCTCGTCGCGCTTCGCATCGGCGCGCTCCTCGGCGGTGAGCTTTTCCTCCTGGCTCTGCGGGGCGCTCTGGTAGCAGTGGTGGGCCTCGTCGTTGAGGACGACGATGTTCTTCTTCGTGCCGAGCGCCCGGCAGACCCGGCGGACCATCTGGTCAGGGGTCTCCTTGAACTGGTCCGTGTCTCCCGCTGGGCCGGCGAGCACCTTCTTGGTGAGCGAGGCCGCGTCCAGGGTGTCCCTGCGGATGAAGCCGTGGAAGTTCGCGACCTCGATCTTGGCGGCCTGCAGCGCCTGGAGCTGGTCCGGCGTCAGGAGGTCGCGCTCCTGGTAGTAGTTGCCCGTCAGGTTCGGCCGCAGGACTTGCAGTCGGTCGCGGATCGTGATGCCCGGCGTGACGACGAGGAAGGCGTCGGAGAACCGCTTATCCTGGACATTGGCGAACTTGTTGAGCGCCTGCCAGGCGATGACCATGGCCATGACGACGGTCTTGCCCGAGCCGGTCGCCATCTTGAAGGCGATCCGGTACAGCCCCGGATTCCGGGCCTGGCCATCCTCGCGCAGCTTGTTCTCGATCCAGGGCTGGCGGTTGCCGGCGACCTCGGCCAGGAAGATCGCGGTCTCGAGGGCCTCGATCTGGCAGAAGAAGAGCGGTTTCTCGCGGTCGGGCGCCTGCCAGTAGGCCAGGAGGTCGCGCGTCACCGCGGTTATCCCGGGGTACCGGGCGGTCCGCCACGCGGTCACCTGCTCGCGGACGCGGTTGATGAAGTCGTTGTCGGTCATCCGCTCGCCGACCCAGTCGCCGGGCAGGCTCAGCTGCGCGCCGCCCTTGATCTTCGGCTTCGCGATCGGGATGAAGTACGTGCTCCTCCGGCGGCCCTCGGCGATCTCGCTGGTGATGCCGTCGTCGTCGAACTTGAAGTGCCGCGTCGGCTCGGCGAACGGCGAGTTGAGAATCGGGTTCTCGATCGAGACCGGCGGCACGGAATCCCTCGGACCAACAGCGGCGTTGTTCCTCGAAGAATAGCCGTCGGGTGCGTCAGCTCGGGTGGCACGAGTGTGGTCTCGGCCGTCGCACCCGCTTACGCCAACTCCAGTCGCGGCGCGATAGGGACGGGAGGCGGGACAATGGTCATCGTGGTCGACAGGTCTTGTTCCAACTCGCTCGTCGGGAGGCGCCAATCGTGGACGACCCCTTGAGCTCGATGATGCGCGACGCCATGAATGTGGGCTTTGAGAACCTCGAGATCCTCCGCCTCGCGAATGCCTGGTGCAAGCACGCCACGATGTCCGGCGGAATGGGCGTCGGCCTGCTCCAGCAGGCAACTGGGCTGCCGATCAGCGGCGGCAGCCTCCGCTGCGACTACGCGAAGGCCCCACCACAGATCATCGGCATGCAACTGGCTCACTCGGCACTCGCCTTCTACGAGGCGAATTGCGTCGGATGCACGGATCGCGTTCCCGGTGGGGAGGAACCCAACCTCGCCACCTGGGCGCTGGAACAGCGAGGCCAGAGAGATGCAGAACACGCCCACCTGGAGCGGGAGCGAGCGGACGAGTCGGCCCGGCGGGATCAGCGACAGCAGGATCGTCGTCGCCTATTCGACGATGCCGTCCTGCTTGACCTCCGCGAGACAGCCCTCGCGGTGCGCGGCGATGCGCTCATGGATGCCGTCCTCCTCGTCAACGAGCGGCGAGGGTCGTCGGACGCCGATGTCCTCCCGATCGCCATCGAGGCCATGCGCAAAGGCCTCGCAATGTCACGTTCCGGCGCGACTATCGCGAGAGCGGCCGAGGTCCTCGATCCCGATCCGGCTGTCCTGGAGCGCATCATCGAGGTCGCCGGCGGCACGGGCCACATCATCGGTGGCGGAGACCGCGCCCCCGAGCCGGCCGCACTCATCCGGATGTTCGATCTCGAGCCAGGGGAGGTGGTCGCGCGGCTCCGTGCGCTTGCGCTGCTCGATGACCGGTGGGCGCGTGCCCGGGCCATGCGAGCCGCTGAGCAGCTGATCATCGCGCGACCGACGACGGCAGGCGATCTACTGCCGTCGATCCTCGACAGCTTGGTCATGGAGGACGACAGCAGCGCTTATCCCGCGCCGTTCGCCGCAGCAGCCGCCCGAAAGGCTGTCGGCGCGGCCCTGTGGGCAAGTCCCGAGCAATCGGATCGACTGATCCAGGAACGCTGGGGTGGCGCCGGGGTGAGGGAGCGCAGGCGGTATCTAGAG
>JAPLBU010000327.1:0-659 GCA_026392575.1 Actinomycetota bacterium
AGCCCACGATCGGTGACAGGGCGTACATCCCCAGCACGTGCACGCTGACGACGAGGCCGATGAGCTGCAGCGACACGTCGACGTGCGCAATGTGCACCGGCGTCATGACCATGACCATCACCATGACAACGTGGCCGATCGCGATCACCGTGATGCCGAGGATCGCTCGCGGCCGGCCGCGAAGGTGCTCGATGCCGTCGCGAAGCCGCGGCCGGGGCGACATGTCGCCACGGGCCTCTCGGTGCGCGATAGACGTCAGATACGGATCGGGGCGCAGGAACACCGTCAGGATCAGCGCGGCAGCGACGAGGCAGCCCGCAGCCACCACGTACGGTCCTGACAACTGCGGGAGACCAAGTGCCATGCCCAGATGCCCCGAGGCATTGAGCAGGTTGGGGCCGAGCACCGCGCCGACCGTGCCGGCCCACACGACCCAGGACAGCGCCTGCGCGCGACGGTCCTCGGGCGCGAGATCGGTTGCCGCGTAACGCGCCTGGTAGCTGGAGGCCGAGGCCACCCCGACGAAGAAGCAGCCGAGCAGCACGAACGGCAGGCTTCGGTGCACGGCCGCGAAGACCACGATGACGGCACCCATCGCGCCCAGTGCGTACCCGGTCGCCAGCGCCACCCGCCGTCCACGGCTCAGCGCGATGCGTGCG
>JAPLBU010000327.1:675-3775 GCA_026392575.1 Actinomycetota bacterium
CGCCGCCTCGCTGTCCGCGACGGATGCAGCGATGAGGGAGCCGGCAGCAACGGAGCCCGCGACAGCGATGCCGCTGAACACCGAGCCGGCCGACAGCACCCGAACGGTGTTGCGCTGGATGTGCGCCGCCTCCGCGAGGTGGACGGCCTGCAGGTCTTCGGCAGTCGTCACGTGGCGCCGGGCTCGCCGCCGTGCTGCCCGTGGCCCAGCCGCGCGCCCACCGTGGCACGCACCGCCGCATCGTCGCGCGGAAGCCCCAGCTCCGCGAAGGCCTCGATCACTATCTCGGGATGCCCGTCCCACTCGTCGTAGTCGAGCAGTACCGCACGTCCGGGGCCGAGCATGCGGGTGAGGTCCGCAGTGGCATCGGTCAGCCACGCGCGCGTCGTCGTCAGGACCTCCTGAGCGTTCGCGTTGTCGGGCCACCATCCGCTGCGGGCCGCGTCCTGCGGGTCGCGCACGTTGATGACGTAGGCGATTCCCGGGAAGAGCTTGTCCAGGAACAGCAGGTAGTTCAGCAGGTCGTCGTATTCAACGAAGTGACCCGGTTCGTAGCGGACCTCCTTGAATCCGATCCACGTCGTGTCGGTGCGCGGACGCAGAACCGTGGACAGGACGTGCTGGCGCAGATCGGTTACCACGGCGGAAGGGTCCAAGCGCGCGGACCCGAACCACGGGTGGGTGGGCTTGCCGGCGTGATGTCGGTCGGCGGTCTCGGCGAGCGCCTGCACGTACGCGTTCAGGCCGCGCAGGGCTGAGTAGTTCTCCCCGCGAATCATGACCCCCGGCAGCGCGTTCAGCGCTGACTGCAGGACCGTGCTGCCCGTCCGTCCGTACGTGACGACCGTGAGATACCGCAGGTCCTCCTTCGCCGCCGTCACCGCAGCACTCCGGGGACCTCCGTGGTGGCACACACCGCGCGCCAGATGTCCTTGGTGTCCCCCCCCGACGCAATCGCATCGTCGACGGTCACACCGAGCGGGGTGAGGACGATGTCGTGCGCCCACGACCGCGCATAGGACGGCCCGAAGACCTCGTCCATCCGTTCCCAGAAATCCATCAGGCGCACGGACGGCAGTCTGCCCCATCCAGCATGATCAGGTGATGACCACGTCCGCACCATCGCGCCGGCAGGCCCCATTGGTGCCCCCGCAGCACGGTGCGTGGGCCTTCCTCGGGCTGCCGGTTGCCGTCGCCGTCACGGTGTCGCCG
Source organism: Actinomycetota bacterium (assembly GCA_026392575.1). Taxonomy (GTDB): domain Bacteria; phylum Actinomycetota; class Actinomycetes; order S36-B12; family S36-B12; genus UBA10649. The sequence goes on from JAPLBU010000327.1 coordinate 1,888, forward strand.
CGGTCAGCCCTGCTACTGCTGCTCGCCGTGACCTGGATAGCGGCCTATCCAGCGTCCTACTTCCTGCTCGCCATCGTGCGGGACCGATCCTCGCGGCACCCCGACCCGGGACGCTTCACGCGGCCGCTCACCATCTGGTGGGCCACCGCGATCACCTGCGGGCTTGCACTTCTCGCGTTCCGACCCTGGCTGCTGTGGATCGGCCTGGTCTACGCGGCAAGCTTCCTGGTGAACCTCGCGTTCGCCCGGCGTCGCGATGAGCGTGCACTTCTCAACGATCTCGTCTTCATCGTCCAGTGCACGGCCATGGTCGCGGTCACCTGGGCGGTCGCGGCGGGTGGCCGATCGATCGTCCCGCCGCCGCTTGCGGATATCCCCGCTCATGTTTGGGTGCTGACCGTCGCCGTGGGACTCGTGCTCATCGGCTCGACCTTGCATGTGAAGTCACTCATCCGTGAGCGTGCGCATCCCGCCTTCGCCCGGAACTCACGAGTGTTCGCGGCCCTGTCCCTCGCCGGCTCGCTGGCCCTCGCCGGCTGGTGGGGGCTACCCGCGGGAGCGCCGCTTGCCGTGCCCTATCTCTGGCTCGCCGGGCGCTCGTTCGCGATGCGCGGTCCGGCTCCGCGGCCGGGGCGCATCGGAATGATCGAACTGGTGGGATTTGTGCTGCTCGTGGCTGCCGCTGCTGTGGCGCAGGCCTGGTCTCAGACGGGCGAGTAGACCGGACGAACCGACTCGGCCACGGCGACCTGCGAGCTCACGGACGCGAGCACATCGGACAGCGACACCTCGAGGGCGCCGCAGATCGCGGCCAGCAGTTCGCTGGAGGCCTCCTTGTGGCCCCGCTCCACCTCGGAGAGGTAGCCGAGAGACACCGCTGCGGCCCCCGAGACATCGCGGAGGGTGCGGCCCTGATCCTGACGACGGCGACGGAGCTCGTCGCCGATGACCTGACGAAGCACGATCATGACGTCACCTCTCCTCGTTGCCGTGACTGCGAAGGCTACCCCTGTCGGACGCGATGCGCCCATCTGTGGTTCCTGACTCGGGCAAACCGCCCACCTGCCGCGGATATTCCCGGGCACCTGCACCCCACGAGCCCCAGCCGACCGCTCTGACCCTACGAACCGGCCAGCAAGTCGCTGACCAACCCCCAGCATGCCTCGACCGTCTGACACCGGATCTGGGCCCGATCGCCCGTCAGGGACAGGTGCGTCGACCGGACACCGCCCGCTCCGGCCGCGTCGATCCACACCGAGCCGACCGGCTGACCATCATGCGGTTCCGGTCCGGCGACCCCCGTCGTCCCGATACCGATGTCGGCCCCCAGCGCCCGGGCGGCCCCCTGGGCCATCGCCACCGCGACCGCCCGGCTCACGATGCCCTGGTCCAAGGCGCTGGCCGAAACGCCCAGCAGTGCCGTCTTGACGTCGGCCTGGTAGGCCACGACCCCGCCGCGCAGCACCGTGGAGCAGCCCGGGACCTCGGCCAGGGTGCCCGCGACGAGTCCGGCGGTGATCGACTCCCCGGTCGCGATCGTCAGGCCCCGATCGACCAGCAGCGCCACGATGTCCGGGGCCGCGATCGCATCAGCCACGATGCACGCCGAGGTTGCTGCGAGTGGGCACGGGCTGGCGGCGCAGCCGGATGGCCCGCACGACATAGTCCAGCCCCGTGGCAACGGTCAGCACAAGTGCAATGCCCATGACGACAGCGCTCACCGTGGACCACCAGGGCAGCGGCACATCGGCGAGGTACATCGCGATGGCCACCGTCTGTGCGAGGGTCTTGAGCTTGCCGCCCCGGCTGGCTGGGATGACCCCGTGCTCGATCACCCAGAACCGCAGGAGCGTCACGCCGACCTCGCGCACGAGGATGATCCCGGTGA
>JAPLBU010000327.1:3861-5533 GCA_026392575.1 Actinomycetota bacterium
CAGGTCGCCGAGGAGCGACAGCCCGATCAGGGCCACCCCTGTCAGCGCCTTGTCGGCGATCGGATCGGCCACCTTGCCGAAGGTCGTGACGAGTCCGTAGCGGCGCGCGATGGCACCGTCCATCAGGTCGGTGATCGAAGCGAGGACGAACACGATCGCCGCAGCATCGCGCGCTGTCCCTAGTGCTCCATCATCGACAGCCAGAAGCAGCGCCAGCACCGGGACGCACAGCACCCGCAGCACGGTGAGCGCGTTTGGGAGATTCACCAGCGGCGCATCGCCGACCGGGTCAGCGGCACGGTCCGGGATCGGTGGCTTCATCAGGCCGGCTCGTCGAGGCGGGCAATGAGGTCGACCCCCTCCACATCGAACACGACGGCCTCGATCAGATCACCCACCTGCACGCTCGCCTCGCCGATCAGCACGATCGTTGCGGCATCGTCAGGACCCTGGTGGCCGGCGCGACCAACCGCTATCGACTGTTCGTCCTCGTCGAAGTCGAGCGACTCGACCAGCACCACGACGCGCTCGCCGATCCGGTCCTCAGCGCGCTGCGCCATCACCTCGTCGACGAGGGCCGTCACCTGCTCGACGCGCTCGCGGATCACGCTCTCGTCGACCTTGTCCGGCAGCCCCACCGCCTCGGTGCCGTCCTCGTCGCTGTACCCGAACACGCCCACGGCATCGAGTCGCGCCTGCTCGAGGAAAGCCAGCAAGTCGTCGAACTCCTCCTGTGTCTCGCCAGGGAAGCCGACGATCACGTTGCTGCGGATACCCGCCGCCGGATCGAGGGCGCGAATCCGGTCGACGAGGTCGAGGAACTCCGCCCTCCCCCCGAATCGCCGCATGCGCCGCAGGACCGTCGGGCTCGCGTGCTGGAAGGAAAGGTCGTAGTAGGGAGCGACAACCGGCGTGGTGGCAATGGCCCTCAGCAGATCGGGACGCACCTCTGCGGGCTGCAGATACGCAACGCGCACGCGCGCAACCGTGGTGTTAGACGCGATGCGCGGCAGCAGCGCCTCAAGGAGCCGGAGGTCACCGAGGTCCTTGCCGTAGGACGTCGAGTTCTCGCTGACGAGGACGACCTCGCGGACGCCCTCTCCCACCAGCCAGGCGACCTCGGCGAGGCAGCCCACGGCGACAACCGCCTTCGGACCCGATCCGTCCTGCTTCAGGGGGGCAGCCCGATGCCAGCTTGACCGGTGCGACAGGGCTGCCGTCGAGCCGACGACGCAGCACCGGTGGCTGCCAGCCGGGCACCGCATCTGACGATGACGCGTCGCCATGCCCCGGCACAGCAGCAGCGGCGCCCTGTCGATCCACCGGCGAGATAGGCAGCAACTGACGGCGGTCGGTGGGGGTGTGTGGAACATGCTGCTCGCCCGCGACGATGCGTCGCAGTTTCTCTCCGATGTCGGCGTAGTCGTCGAAGCCCAGCACTGCGTCGGCCTCGGGCAGGGACTCGGCAAGCTCCTTGCCGTAGCGCTCGGCGAGGCAGCCCACGGCGACAACCGCCTTCGGACCCGATCCGTCCTGCTTCAGGTCGGCGACAGCCAGGATCGCGTCGATCGAGTCCTTCTTCGCCACCTCGACGAAGCCGCAGGTGTTGACGAGGACGGCATCAGCGTCGTCCGGGTCGTCAACGAGCTCCCACCCGTTCGCCGCAAGCCGA
>JAPLBU010000327.1:5552-9526 GCA_026392575.1 Actinomycetota bacterium
GGAGTCGACCTCGTTGCGGGCACAGCCGAGAGTGACGACAGCGACTTTCTGGCGCACATCGGGAAGGTCGGTGGACACGCTCACAGCCTACGCAGTCGGACCGAGGCCGCCATCGTCAGTCGAGCGGTCGGCCGCGAAGCTCGCTGTCGAACGCGTCGATGAGGTCGTCGGGATCGAGGCCGAGCACCGGTGCCATCGAACGAAGCTGGCCGCGCGCGTACACCAGACCGCCGCAGTGGCTGAAGTCGTCCTGCTCCATGGCCGACAGGATCGACGCCCGCAGCTTCGTGGCCTGGGCGAGGTCGTCCAGGCTCATGCCGCGTGCCACACGTGCGGCACTCAGCATCTCACCAGCAGACATGTCTCCCCGATCAATCTCAGCCCCGTCTTCACATCGTACGGGGGGTGGCGTGATGGCGCAGCGGAACCCACCGGCCCTGACTACTCCTCGCCGCCACGCAGGATGAGCAGCAGGCCAGGCAGTTCGTCCGGCTTCACGAGCACATCACGGGCCTTCGAGCCCTCACTCGGGCCCACGACTCCGCGAGACTCCATGAGGTCCATCAGGCGGCCGGCCTTCGCAAAGCCGACGCGCAGCTTGCGCTGCAGCATCGAGGTCGAGCCGAACTGCGTGGAGACCACGAGCTCGACGGCCTGCAGAAGGATGTCGAGATCGTCGCCGATCTCTGCGTCGACCTCGCGGTGCGCCGACGGAACTGCGACGACATCGGGGATGAACTCCGCCTCGCCCTGTGCCTTGCAGTGCGCGACCACAGCCTTGATCTCCGCCTCGGATACGAAGGCGCCCTGGATCCGCATCGCCTTGTTCGCGCCCATCGGCAGGAACAGCCCATCACCCTGTCCGACGAGCTTCTCGGCACCGGCCTGGTCGAGAATGACGCGGCTGTCCATGAGACTCGACGTGGCGAACGCAAGCCGGCTCGGCACGTTCGCCTTGATCAGCCCCGTGACGACGTCGACACTCGGCCGCTGCGTGGCGAGGACGAGGTGGATGCCGGCGGCTCGCGCAAGCTGCGTGATGCGCACGATCGCATCCTCGACGTCCCGCGGAGCAACCATCATCAGGTCGGCCAGCTCGTCCACGATGACGAGAAGGTACGGATACGGCTTGATCTCGCGCTCGCTGCCAGGCAGCGGCGTGACCTTGCCGTCCTGCACCGCCTTGTTGAACTGGTCGATATGCCGGTAGCCGAAGTGCGCCAGGTCGTCGTAGCGTCGGTCCATCTCCTTCACGACCCATTGAAGCGCGTCGGCCGCCTTCTTCGGGTTCGTGATGATCGGCGTGATCAGGTGCGGAACACCCTCGTATGCAGACAGTTCAACCCGCTTGGGGTCGATGAGGATCAGGCGCACCTCTTCTGGTGTCGAACGCATGAGGATCGACGTGATGAGGCTGTTGATGCAGCTCGACTTTCCTGCACCGGTCGCACCCGCAACGAGCAGGTGCGGCATCCGTGCGAGGTTGGCCATGACGAAGCCACCTTCGACGTCCTTGCCGAGCGCAGCCGCCAACGGATGGTGGTCGCTCGTCGCAGCACTGCTCCGCAGCACGTCGCCGAGGGCAACCAGTTCGCGATCCGTGTTGGGGATCTCGACGCCGATCGCCTTCTTGCCGGGGATCGGGCTGAGGATGCGGACATCAGCACTCGCGACGGCGTAGGCGATGTTCTTGCTGAGGGCCGTCACCCGCTCGACCTTGACGCTCGGGCCGAGTTCGATCTCATAGCGGGTAACGGTCGGCCCACGCATGAAGCCCGTGATCTGGGCGTCGATGGCGAACTGCTCCATGACCTCCGTCAGGGCGGCGACCACATGATCGTTGGCCTTCGTAGCGGTCTTGTGGGCCGGACCCGTCTTGAGCACGTCGCGCTTGGGCAGTGAGTATGCCGTGCGCCTCGGGATCGTGAGCTGACGCGGCTTGGCAGCCGGCTTGTCCGTGCTGAGCACGATGGTCTCGTTGCGCGCGGGGTGACCCACAGGATGCACCTCGGTCTCCTGCGGCGCCTCGACCTGGTCGGTGAGCAGGTGGTACGACGTGTCGTGACCGGGGCTGACGCCCGCCATGAGGATCGCTGCGGGACGATCGTCGTCCTCGAGCATGGTCGTGAACAGGATGTCGTCGTCGGCCTCGTTCAGGAAGGCGCTCTCGTCCGCAACGTCATCAGCATCGAGCTCGTGCTCGGCCGCAGGCTCCGCCGAGTCGCGAGGGCTGCGACGAAGCAGGCCAAGTGCCCCGTGGAGGATCTTCTGGGAGCCACTGCGCACAGCGGCCAGCGAGGTCGCGGTCAGGACGAGCAGGCCGAAGACGAGCAGGTCGCCTCGGCACCGTCGCTGGGAGTCGACGCACCCATGATCAGGTGCCAGATCCCGATGACGCCGACAAGGACCGCCGCGGCACCGATAACGAGGCGGCCGGTGGTCGCGTTGTCGTCTGGATGCCGCAGGAACCGCCAGGCCAGCCCAAGCAGGATGAGCGGCGAGAGCCACGACAGGGCACCGATGAGCGCGGTGATGACCATGCTGGCCCACGAGACGAACCAGCCGTCGACGCCGAACCAGGTGGCTGCCACGAGAGTGGCGGCACCGGCGATCAGCGCCAGGCCCAGGCCGTCACGGCGATGCGACGGGTCCAGATCACGGGCGCCACGGCCCAGCGCTCGGGCGGCACCACCCACGAGGTGCGCGGCACCCAGCCAGATCGCCCGGAGCAGGCGCCCGATGGCCGCCAGCGCCCGGGGAACGGGTCCCGGCGTCACCGACCGTCGGGGCGGGGCCTTCCGGGCGCGCGTCGAGGACGCGGCCCGTCGGCGGGTGGGCTTGGCGGCAGCGCGGGATGACCGCGCGGGGGAAGACGTGCGGGAAGCCATATTCGGAGCGTAGTGGTCAGACCCCACTGGTATCGGTAGTCACACGCGCCACGCCCGTACCACGTTTATCCATATTCGCCCGCCTCCTGACGCCCTGACCTCTCCCGAGTGGTCGCGCGTTGCGGTGCTCCGGGGCCTTCGGGCAGCAACAAGCGACCGTTCGGGGGGCGTGCTGCGCTCACTCCTCGCTAGGCCTCGACAACCACCGGGATGATCATCGGACGCCTGCGATGGTTCGTATTGACCCACTTGCCGACCACCCGGCGGATCCGCTGCTGCAACTCGTGGACGTCGTCGATGCCGTCGGCCAGGGCCGCCTCGACCACCTTGACCACCTCGATGCGCAGCGGCGCTACCAGCTCACCATCGGCTCCGAAGCCGCGCGCGTGGATCTCCGGGCCGGCCACGATCTTCTCGTCGACGATGTCGACCGCGAGGAACACGGAGATGAAGCCCTCCTCGCCGAGGACCCGACGGTCCTTGAGCGACGTCTCGGTGACATCGCCGACGCCAGAACCATCGACGTAGACGAACCCGACCGGCACGTAGCCGACGACCGAGACCTTGCCATCGACGAGATCCATCACGGTGCCGTCCTCGGCCAGCACAATGCGCTCCTCCGGGATGCCAACGCTCATCGCGATCTCTGCATTGGCGCGCATGTGTCGCCACTCGCCGTGCACAGGCAGCACATTGCGTGGCTTCACGAGGTTGTAGACGTAGCGCAGTTCGCCTGCCGCGGCATGACCGGACACGTGCACCAGGGCATTGCCCTTGTGGACGATGTGCGCACCGAGCCGGGCCAGTCCGTTGATGACCCGGAAGACCGAGTTCTCGTTGCCGGGAATCAGCGACGAGGCCAGGACGACCGTGTCGCTCGGACCGACGCTGATCGGATGGTCGCGGTTCGCGATGCGCGACAGGACGGCCATCGGCTCGCCCTGCGAGCCCGTGCAGATGAGCACGGTCTCATCGTCCGGCAGGCTCGGCAGGTCGTCCGATGCCACGAGCATGCCACCGGGAATCCGCAGGTAGCCAAGGTCGCGGGCGATGCCCATATTGCGGACCATCGAGCGCCCGACGAAC
>JAPLBU010000429.1 GCA_026392575.1 Actinomycetota bacterium
CATCGACGGCGTCGAGATGGCGGTGCCCAAGGGCACGCTGGTCATCCGCGCCGCCGAGCAGCTCGGCATCGAGATCCCGCGGTTCTGCGACCACCCGCTGCTCGAGCCGGTCGCGGCCTGCCGCGCCTGCCTGATCGAGATCGACGGGATGCCCAAGCCGCAGCCTGCATGCGCGCAGGTGCTCGGCGAGGGAATGAACGTGCACACCCAGCAGTCCTCCGAGGTCGCCCGGCTCGCGCAGGAGGGGGTGATGGAGTTCCTGCTCCTGAACCACCCACTCGACTGCCCGGTGTGCGACAAGGGCGGCGAGTGTCCCCTCCAGAACCAGGCGATGTCCATCGGGCGGCCGGAGAGCCGTTTCGTCGGCGAGAAGCGCGAGTTCGAGAAGCCGATCAACGTCAGCGCTCAGGTGCTGCTCGACCGCGAGCGCTGCGTGTCCTGTGCGCGCTGTACGCGATTCGCGGAGCAGATTGCGGGCGATCCGATGATCGAACTCCTCGAGCGCGGCGCCAAGCAGCAGGTCGGCACGGCGGCCGACCAGCCGTTCGACTCGTACTTCTCCGGCAACACGGTCCAGATCTGCCCGGTCGGGGCGCTCACGAGCGCGTCGTACCGCTTCCGCTCCCGCCCGTTCGACCTGGTGTCCGTCCCGACCACCTGCGAGCACTGCGCTTCGGGTTGCTCGCTGCGCACGGACTACCGCCGGGGCGTCGTCACGCGTCGACTGGCGTGGGACGACACGGATGTCAACGAGGAGTGGAACTGCGACAAGGGTCGCTTCGCCTTCCGCTACCAGTCGCAGGGCCGTGTCGAGTCTCCGCTGATTCGCGAGAACGGCGAACTGCGGGTGGCCTCGTGGTCCGAGGCGATCGAGGTCGCGGCACGTGGGCTGACCGAGGCCGCTGGCAGTGTCGGCGTGCTGATGGGTGGCCGCAGCACGATTGAGGATGCCTACGCCTACGCGCGCTTCGCGCGCACGGTGCTCCGCACCGACAGCATCGACTTCCGGGTGCGGCAGACATCCGACGAGGAGACCGCGTTCCTCGCATCGACTGTCGCGGGCGCGCCGGTCCATGTCTCGTACGACGACCTCGAGAGCGCACCCGTTGTGCTGCTGGTCGCCTTCGAGCCCGAGGACGAGTCGCCGATCGTGTTCCTGCGCCTGCGCAAGGCCGCCCGCTCCGGCACCCGCGTGGTGTCGGTCGGTGCCGTCGCAACCAAGGGACTGAAGAAGATGTCCGGCAGCCTTGTCGCATCGCGGCCGGGCTCAGAGGCCGACGCGCTGCGAAGCCTGGACGACGAGACTCGCGCACTGCTCTCCCAGCCCGGTGCCGTGATCATGGTCGGCGAGCGAATCGCAGGCTCCGCCGGTGCAGCTTCTGCCGCGATCGCCCTTGCACATGACACGGGGGCCGCGCTCGCGTGGGTCCCGCGTCGTGCAGGGGAGCGGGGCGCTCTCGATGCTGGTGCGCTTGCCGGGCTGCTTCCGCAGCTGCACGTGCCGAGGTTGCTGCAGCATGGAACATCGACGCGTCGCAACTTCCTGCTGCTGCCGGACTCTCTGGACTCGATCTTCTCGAGGCGGCCAAGCGTGGCGAGTTCGCCGCTCTGCTCGTCGGCGGGGTCGAACTCAACGACTACACCGACCCGGCGCTGGCGACGGCCGCGATCGAGGCTGCGGGCTTCGTGGTGTCGCTGGAGAACCACCACTCGGCGGTCACCGCACTCGCCGATGTTGTGTTGCCTGTGGGAGTCGTCACGGAGAAGGCGGGCACGTTCCTCGACTGGGAGGGTCGTCCGCGCCCCTTCGGTCAGGTCTTCCGAGATGCGCTCACGTCATCGGATGCGCGGGTGCTGTCGATGATCGCGACCGCGATGGAGATCAGCGTTCCCGCCGACATCACGTCGCTACGTCTCGAGCTGGGTCGACTCGGTCCCTGGATGGGTGCGCGCTCCGCAGCGCCCGACGTCGCCGGTTCCGCAGGCACGTCGGGCACTGTCCTCGCCTCGTGGCGCCAGCTGCTCGACTCGGGCGTGATGCAGGAGGGCGAGCCGCATCTGGCCGCCACTGCTCGCGTTCCCGGCGCATCGGTGCAGATCAGCGCGGGAGGTGCGGCATGACGGGCTCGCAGTTCGGACTGTTCGGCACCGATCCGTGGTGGCTGGTCATCCTCAAGGTCCTCGCCATCTTCGTCATGCTCGTGCTCCTCACGCTGTTCACCATCTGGTGGGAGCGGCGCGTGGTCTCGCGCATGCAGAACCGCATCGGGCCGAACCGCGTCGGGCCGCAGGGCCTGCTCCAGTCGCTGATGGACGGCATCAAACTGGCGCTGAAGGAGGAGATCATCCCGAAGGCCGCGCATCGTGCGGTCTACTGGCTGGCCCCCGTGATCTCGGCGACGATGGCGTTCCTCGCCTTCGCCGTCATCCCCTTCGGCCCGACCGTCTCGATCTTCGGCGTCGAGACCCCACTCCAGCTCACGGACTTCCCGGTATCGGTCCTCTACGTGCTGGCGATCGCGTCAATCGGCATCTACGGCATCGTGCTCGGTGGCTGGTCCTCCGGCTCGACGTATCCGCTGCTCGGCGGCCTGCGATCCAGTGCGCAGATGATCTCCTACGAGATCGCGATGGGACTGTCGTTCGTGGCGGTGTTCCTCTACGCGGGATCGATGTCGACCTCGCAGATCGTCGCTGCGCAGCAGCCGGTCTGGTTCGCGATCATCCTGCTGCCGTCCTTCATCATCTACTGCACGGCGATGGTCGGCGAGACCAACCGCGCGCCCTTCGACCTCCCCGAGGCCGAGGGTGAACTCGTGGGCGGCTTCCACACCGAGTACTCGTCGCTGAAGTTCGCGCTCTTCTTCCTGGCCGAGTACATCAATATGGTCACCGTCTCGGCGATGGCGACCACCCTGTTCCTCGGCGGCTGGATGGCCCCATGGCCGCTGTCCCTGTGGGAGGGCGCAAACCAGGGCTGGTGGCCGATCCTGTGGTGGCTCATCAAGGTTCAGATCTTCATCTTCGTGTTCATCTGGCTGCGGGCCACGCTGCCGCGGATGCGCTACGACCAGTTCATGAAGTTCGGCTGGAAGGTGCTCATCCCCGTCTCGATTGCCTGGATCATGATCGTCGCGGTGGCGAGGGTGCTTCGCAACGAGGTTTCCGTCACGACCACAGACATCCTCATCGGCGGCGCGGTCGTCATCGTCGTTCTGCTCGTGGGCTCCTGGCTCGCGCAGATGCGTCAGGACCGCAGGGCCGATGCGGAGGAACTGGCCGAAGCCGAGGCGCAGGCTGCCGAGTTCGACCCGATGGCCGGTGGTTTCCCCGTGCCGCCTCTGCCGGGGCAGCAGTTCATGTACACCTCGCGCCGCTCGCTGGCGCAGGGCACCACGATCGTCCAGGAGCCGGCCTCGGCCAGCCTCGACGCATCGTCCGAAGACACGAGCGCGGAGGACAACCATGGCTGAGGCTCCCCAGGTCATCCGGGGGTTCGGGGTCACCTTCCTGACGATCTTCAAGAAGGTCGTCACGGAGCAGTACCCGGAGCAGAAGGCTCCGACGAAGCCGCGCTTCCACGGGCGTCACCAGCTCAACCGCTGGGCCGACGGCCTCGAGAAGTGCGTCGGGTGCGAGCTCTGCGCGTGGGCCTGCCCGGCAGATGCAATCTTCGTCGAGGGCGCCGACAACAGCGAGCAGGAGCGGTTCTCGCCCGGCGAGCGCTACGGCCGCGTCTACCAGATCAACTACCTGCGCTGCATCTTCTGCGGCCTGTGCATCGAGGCCTGCCCGACCCGGGCGCTCACGATGACCAATGAGTATGAGCTGGCCAGCGACAGCCGCACGAAGCTGATCTACGAGAAGAAGGACCTCCTTGCCCCGCTGATGCCGGGGATGGTCGCTCCGCCGCACGAGATGG
>JAPLBU010000267.1 GCA_026392575.1 Actinomycetota bacterium
GCCGATAGTCGACGGTCGTGGTGGCATTGCCGTTGTCGGTCAGCTCGTAGACCCCGTCCATGGCCGTGAGCATGTCGCCCTTGGTCAGCGTCCACGAGACCTTGTGGTCGCCATCCCAGTCGTACTCGAGCTCGTAGATGTCCTTGATCGCACCCGACGCCAGATTGAACCGGGCATCAGCGGGCCGATTGTCCTCCTCGTAGACGGCGAGCACCGTGACCTCGTTGATGCCGTCACTCCAGTCCGGATAGGACTTGAGGTCGGCGATCACGGCCATGATGGCGGCGGGGCTGGCATCGATGACGATGCTGGACTGCGTCTGGTCGGCCATGGGGGCAGGCTACCGTCCGACGGGTCTGACGCTCAGAGATCCAGGACGAAGGGCCGTCCGGTCCCGTTGAAGTGCCCGACGTTGACGCACTCGGTGCGTCCGATCCGGGTGCGCCGCACGAGCGGCTGGTGGATATGCCCGAAGAGATGGAACCGTGGCTGGTACTCCTCGATATACGAGCGCAGCGCGGTGCTGCCGACCTCGAACCGGCGGGCGGCCACGTCGTAGGTCAGTTCCGGCACGGCCGCGGGGATGTGCGTGAACAGGATGTCCACCGGTCCCAAGGACGCAACCCGCTGCGCGTAGTCGGCCTCCGGCAGTTCGTACGGGGTTCGCATCGGGCTGACGAGACCCCCACCGAGAAAGCCCCATCGCATGCCATTGACCTCGATCACCTCGGCATCGAGGACGCGGTGTCCCTCACGAAGGTGCGCGGGCCACAGGCTCGGCACATCTACGTTCCCGTACGTGAGCAGTGCCGGAGTCGGCATGGCATCGAACAACTCCTCGTACTGGACCTCGATCCGCGCGCGCATCAGCGCCCATCTCTCATCGGGTTCGGTCACGCCCAGGCGCGCCCACGCGGCCGTGCTCAACTCGTGCGCTTCAGCGAACCGATTGGCCGTGCGCGCCTCGATGTAGGCGCGGGCGTGTTCCGCACCGAACAGGTCGGCGAAGATGCCACGGGAAGGATCGTCGTAGTCGAGGAACAGGATCAGGTCGCCGAGGCAGACGAAGACATCGGACCCATGCAGTCGCACAGCCGCTACGACCCCGCCTCGAACTCGTCCTTCAGCGCCCAGACCGTGCGCTTCCAGGCCAACAGATGCCGGCGCTGCAGACTGCCCAGCTCGCGTCGGCCACGCGGGGAGTCGGGTATCCGACGCGGCGTCGTCCGGGTACCGGGTTCGGTCGGATCCGCCCACAGGGCATACCGGACGAGCACGGCATCCTGCTGCTCCACGAGCACGACCTCGCTCGTGCCGACGAGCGGACCGGCCACGGACCAGCGCATCCCCGTCAGACCCTGGTCCAGCACAACCGACAACTCGAGGTCCGGCCACCACGCCACCCACCGGCTCCGGTCGGACACGGCAGCGGCGAGGATCTCCCGGCGCGCCACGATCACCGTCTCGTCGGTAAACTCCACGCTGGCCATGGGCTCAATATCCCACGAGCGAACGGGGTCCGCCGAGCAGGCGGAACCGGTCGCGACGGAGGCCGAAGTGTCCTACGGTGGATGAATGCGAACCGAATTCTCCGTCCCGGCCGTCGTCGCGTCCCCGACCCACGGCAGCCTCGTCGACCACATCATCGAGAATGCCCAGAACACGCCCGACCACGTGGCACTGTCCCTGCCCCGGGGTGAGGCTTGGGTGGGCATGACCTCGCAGCAGTTCCTCGACGATGTCAAGGCCGTCGCGAAGGGCATCGTCGCCAACGCCGTCGAGCCCGGCGAGCGCATCGGCGTGATGAGCCGCACGCGCTACGAGTGGACCCTCGTCGACTACGCCATCTGGTACGCCGGCGCCGTGAGCGTCCCGGTGTACGAGACATCGTCGGCCGAGCAGATCCAGTGGATGCTCAGCGACTCGGGCTCCGTCGCCGTGTTCCTCGAGAGCGAGAAGAACAAGAAGACTTTCGACGAGGTCTCCGTCGAGATCCCCACCGTCACGCGGGTGTGGGTCTTCGACGACGGGATCATCGACCAGCTGAAGGAGGACGGCCGCAACGTCTCGGATGCGGATCTCGAGGCGCGCCGGACGACCCTCACCCCCACCCCCGACTCCGTCGCCACGATCATCTACACCTCGGGCACAACCGGCCGGCCCAAGGGCTGCACGCTGACCCACCGGAACTTCATGTTCGAGGTCGACAACGTCGTCAACGGCCTGCCCGATGTCTTCCTCACCCCCGGTTCGTCGACGCTGCTCTTCCTGCCCGTTGCGCACGTGTTCGGCCGGGCGATCCAGCTGGGCTGCATCCGCGCCGGCGTGCGGCTCGGACACTCGGCCGACATCAAGCAGCTGCTGCCCGGTATGCAGTCCTTCCAGCCCACCTTCCTGCTCGCGGTGCCGCGCGTGTTCGAGAAGATCTACAACTCCTCGCAGCAGAAGGCTGTTGCCGACGGCAAGGGCAAGATCTTCGATACCGCAGCGCAGGTCGCCATCGACTACAGCACATCGCTGGATGAGGGCGGGCCCGGCTTCGTGCTGAAGCTCAAGCACGCCCTGTTCGACAAGCTCGTCTACACCAAGCTGCGCCATGCGATGGGCGGCCAGATGCGCTGGGCCGTCTCAGGCGGAGCCCCTCTCGGTGCGCGCCTCGGCCACTTCTTCCGCGGCATCAACGTGACGATCCTCGAGGGCTACGGACTCACCGAGACGTCGGCGGCCACGACGGTGAACCGCCCGAGCGCGATCCGGATCGGTTCCGTGGGGCAGCCGCTCCCCGGCGCCAAGGTCAAGGTTGCGGCCGACGGTGAGCTCATGCTCGGCGGCGACCAGATCTTCGTCGGCTACTGGAACAACCCGACGGCCACCGCGGAGGCGATCGAGCCGGATGGCTGGTTCCACTCCGGCGACATCGGTGAGATCGACGACGACGGATTCGTCAAGATCACCGGCCGCAAGAAGGAGCTGATCGTCACGGCGGCGGGCAAGAACGTCGCTCCCGCCGTGCTGGAGGACCGGCTGCGCGCCAACTGGCTGATCAGCCAGTGCATGGTCGTCGGCGATGCGCAGCCGTTCATCGCTGCACTCATCACCATCGATCCCGAGGCGTACCCGGCCTGGGCGAAGCAGAATGACAAGGGTGCTGCGACGATTGCAGACCTCGTGAACGATCCGGATCTCACGGCGGCGATCCAGCTTGCGGTCGACGACGCGAACAAGGCCGTCTCGCATGCAGAGGCGATCAAGAAGTTCGCGATCCTGTCGGTCGACTGGACCGAGGAGAGTGGCCAGATCACCCCGTCACTCAAGCTCAAGCGCAATGTGGTGATGACCGAGTTCGCCGCAGACGTCGCTGCGCTGTACTCGTAGTCAGCCTTGCCGAGCCCCTAGCTGGCCTGGGAGCGAGGCACCAGACGCAGCGGCGGTATCAGGCCGGACCCAGCCAGCACCTCCAGGGCGACGGCATGGTCGGCGGGGAAGTCGGCGAGGCCGATCGCATCGGGGGTGCCCAGGAGCACCGAGACGACGCAGTCGTCGCAGGCGAGGCCTGCCACGGCACAGGATCCACAGTCGATGATCATGCCGCCGACGCTAGGCGGGGGGTCTGACAGTGGCGCCGTGGGTGGTCACGGACCGCCGTCGCCGGGCCCCTCGTCAGCCGGACCGCCGAACTCCGGCCGCGCCACGATCTCGATCCGGTCGGCCGCACCGCACCAGCGGCAGACCACCGACTCGACCGTCTCGGCCAGCACTTCGCTCTCCTCGACGGCAGACTCCCCCGCCATCGACGCGTGCCAGAACTCGCGGACCCGGGTCGTGCGGGTCACGTCGAAGCGCGTCAGGTTCCCGCAATGGGCGCAGCGCCAGCGCGAACGGTCGTCAGGGATCACGGCGGAATCGGTCACATCCCGACCCTATCCACCTGAGTTCGCGGTGGTCACCGACATCGTCGGGCACGGATCCCAGATGGGTCCGGGCGTGGCGTCGTGCAGCCGCGTCAGCGCACCGTTGAGCGCCACGGGAGTCACGGACGATCCGGCACCGGTGAACGGCTCGTCCAGCGCCGTCAGCGTGCCGATGGTCACCAGCAGGATGATGCTGCAGGCGATGACCGACATGCGCACGAGGAGCGGGATGTCGGGCTGGGTGTAGAGCAGTCGAGCCTGCCGGGCTTTGGACACATCGAGCGAGTCCTGGACGATGAAGTACTGGTAGCCATTCCTGGCATCGGTGTCGTAGGTCAGCTTCTCGACATCGGCCTGCACCTGCGCTTCCCACGCATTGGTGATCGATGAGCCGGTGAGGTCCTTGCTCTCGCCCGCCGTCCAGTCGTCCGTTGCCGATGACCGCATCAGGCAGACCAGGTCCCGTCGCAGTCGATCACGCTCGACCTGGGTGAACGGGCTGGCCGACTTGAACAGCGAGCTGGATGCGACCGCCTCATCACGCGCGGAATTGCGGGCATCGCCGTAGTGCTGGACCGAGAAGATCAGCAGCAGGCCGAGCAGGATCCCGAACGCACCGCCGATGAACCCGATGGTCTCACCCAGGCGGTCCATGTCGTGATGGTCGACCTCGCCGCCCGAACCACCCGATGCCACCCGACGGTGGATCCACAGTCCTACGGCGGCTCCGGCGACAATGCAGGCCAGCAGGACGGCCTCGTTCAGGAGCAGGGACCACGTCATGGGCGTACTGTGCCAGCCTCGATCCGCTAGCGGGCCACGGCCGCGCCTGACGCGCCGTGTCAGCCCGCTCGCCTAGCGTCAGGGCCGTGGAACCTTCCGGTGGCGCGCGGCCGAGCACGGCTTCGCAAATGGGAACAACCACGCCAATAGGGACAGCCACGCAGATCAGCTTCGCCGACCTCGGCACGCCGCTGTGCGATGTCACCTTCGTCGTCGTCGACCTCGAGACCACCGGGGGTGCACCCGTCGATGCCGGCATCACCGAGATCGGCGCCGTCAAGGTGCGCGGCGGCGAGGTGATCGGTGAGTTCCAGACCCTGGTCAATCCAGGCCAGCCGATCCCGCCCTTCGTCGCGGCGCTGACGGGTATCACCGATGCCCTCGTCGCGACGGCACCGACCCTTGGGGCCGCACTCCCGTCCTTCCTCGAGTTCGCCCGAGGCAGCGTGCTGGTTGCCCACAACGCCCCCTACGACATCGGCTTCCTCAAGGGCGCCTGCGCCAAGCTCGGACAGGTGTGGCCGGAGCCGGCCGTCGTCGATACCGTGCGGATCGCGCGCGTCGCGTTGCATCGCGACGAGGTGCCGAACTGCAAGCTCAGCACGCTCGCCGCCCACTTCCGGGCCACCGTCACCCCGACGCACCGCGCCTTCGACGATGCCCGCGCCACCGCCGATGTCCTGCACGCCCTCATCGGCCGGGCCGGCGATCTCGGGGTCAGCACCCTGGAGGACCTGCAGGCGTTCACCTCCCGCGTCAGCACGGCCCAGCGAACCAAGCGCCACCTGGCCCAGGGCCTGCCCGACTCCCCCGGCGTCTACGTGTTCCAGGACGCCCAGGGCGTGGCCCTGTACGTCGGCACCTCCAAGAACATCCGCACCCGCGTACGCACCTACTTCACGGCTTCCGAGCAGCGTCGCCGGATGGCGGAGATGGTCCGCATCGCGGAGCGGGTGGTCCCGATCGTGTGCGCCACCACCTTGGAGGCCCGCGTCCGCGAACTGCGGATCATCGCGGCCGAGCAGCCCCGCTACAACATCCGCTCACGCCGGCCCGACTCGCAGACCTGGCTGAAGCTCACCGACGAACCGGCACCGCGACTCGTCAGCACCCGCACGGTCGCCGACGACCACGAGTCCGGCGTCCGCTACCTCGGGCCGTTCACATCCCGGGCAGCAGCCGAGGCAGCGACCGAGGCCCTGCTGCTCGCCTACCCCCTGCGTACCTGCACCACGCGCATCGCCCGCAAGCCGCGGTCACTGGCCGCCGGCTGCGCCCTGGCCGAACTCGGCCGCTGCCTCGCCCCGTGCATGGCCGAGGGCGACCGCTCGGCATACGACACCCTCGTCGACAACGTTCGCGTCGCGATGTCGGGCGATGTGCGCGAGGTGGCGGTCGCCGTCGAGTACCGGATGGCCCGGCTCGCGGAAGAGGAGCGCTTCGAGGA
>JAPLBU010000391.1:0-973 GCA_026392575.1 Actinomycetota bacterium
ACCCAGGTCGACCCGCGTGGACCGAGATTCGGCGCCGCGGTGACCACGATCGTGCTGGCGCTCGCCCTCATCTTCGTGGGCACCACCTTCGGAACCGTCCTGATCGCCTGGCAGACCCTGGTCTTCGCACTGGGTGCGATCGTGGGCCTGCAGGCCCAGCCCTATGGCATCTTCTTCCGTTCCGTCATCAAGCCGCGGCTCTCCCCGCCCGCCGAACTCGAGGACGCGGCGCCGCCGCGGTTCGCCCAGGCGGTCGGCCTCGGCTTCCTCGTGGTGGCGCTCGTTTCAGCCCTCCTGGGCGCCACGGTGGTCGCGACGTTCGCTGTGGCCTTCGCCCTGGCTGCCGCCTTCCTGAATGCCGCCTTCGGCTTCTGCCTGGGCTGCGAGATGTACCTGCTGGGTCGGCGACTGCTGCACCGCTAGGCTTCGAGCATGGTTGAGGTCTTCTACACGGGACTGCTGATCGTGGCTATAGCCGCGGCCGGCTGGTTTGCGTTCTTCGTCGTCTACAAGCTGTTCAAGGGGCAGGCCTAGGTGCTCTCGCCGGACGGCTCCGGGATCGAGGTCCACGCGGACCTGCGACCCCTGTCCTGGCTGATCGGCCGCTGGGTCGGTGTCGGCACGGGGCAGTACCCGACGATCGAGAACTTCCGGTTCGGCCAGGAGATGCTGTTCAGCTCCGACGGTCGGCCGTTCCTGTCGTACCTGTCGCGCAGTTGGCTGCTCGACGACGACGGCAACCATGTGAATCCACTGGCGACCGAGGCTGGCTTCTGGCGGCCGCGTCCGGACAACGAGATCGAGATGACCCTCGCCCATCCCACGGGCTATGCCGAGCTCTGGCTGGGCAGCCTTGAGGTCACCGGCCTGGAGGATGCCCGCATCACCGGCGCGCGCGCCACTCTGACGACCGATGTCATCTCGCGCTCACCGAGTGCCAAGGACTACTCGCGGGGCAGCCGCCTGTACGGCC
>JAPLBU010000391.1:1004-2035 GCA_026392575.1 Actinomycetota bacterium
CTGCTCTGGACATTCGACATGGCCGCGATGGGGCAGCCGCTCGTCAACCATCTGGCCGCGACCCTGTCCCCGGCGAATGAGGCGGCACTGGCCGTCGACGTCGAGGAGTAGATCGTGACCGAGGGCTGGGAGCGCCGCCTGCGTGATCATGGCTTCCGCATCACCCCACAGCGACAGCTTGTCCTCGAGGCGGTCGAGAGCCTGCGGCACGGCACGCCCGAGGAGATCCTCGTCGAGGTGCAGCTCACCGCGAGCGGAGTGAACCTGTCGACGATCTACCGCACCCTCGAGGTCCTCGAGGAGGTCGGTCTCGTCAACCACGCGCACATCGGCCACGGTCCCCCGACCTACCACGCGGTCGACGAGGACACTCACATCCACCTTGTCTGCGATCGCTGCGGCACGGTGCAGAGTGTTTCGGGCACCGTGGCCCAGGACTTCGTGGCCCGGCTCGAGGCTGAGTACGGGTTCCGCACCGATATCTCGCACGTGTCTGTGCATGGCCTCTGCGTCACATGCAAGGACCGTGCCTACGAGGCCGAGGCGGACGACCAGCTATGACCGAGCCGGCCGCCGAAGCGGCCGTGCCGGTTGCGCCGCACGATGGCAGCGCTGATGCGGGAATCCCTTGGCACTACGGCGATCCGCTGCGCGAGCAGCGTCTGCTGTCGTCCGGCCAGGCGGTCGTCGACATCTCCAACCGCGGGGTTGTCACGGTGGCTGGTCCCGACCGGCTGACGTGGCTGCATGACCTGACATCGCAGGGCCTCAATGCGCTCGCACCGGGGCAGTCCGCCCTCGCTCTGATCCTCAGCCCACACGGTCACGTCGAGCACGAGCTGCATGTTGTCGACGATGGCGCGACGACGTGGTTGATCGTCCAGCCCGGCACGTCCGCTGCACTGGTCGACTACCTGCGGTCGATGCAGTTCATGCTCCGCGTCGAGGTCGCTGATCGCTCCGAGGAGTTCGCGGTCGTGTGGGAACCGGTGTGGGAGTCCGACCCGACTGCAGTCTCGTGGCTCGTCCCT
>JAPLBU010000391.1:2098-7405 GCA_026392575.1 Actinomycetota bacterium
GATCGTCCCGCGCGAGGAGTTGGCTGCGCGGATGAGCCGGGCACCCGCGGCGGCGGGCAGCTGGGCCCTCGAGGCGCTGCGTACGGCAGCAGCTGTCCCGCGGCTGGGGCGCGAGACCGACCATCGCACCCTGCCGCACGAGATCGGCTGGATCGGTCCTGGCGTGCATCTGTCGAAGGGCTGCTACCGGGGCCAGGAAGCCGTCGCCCGCGTGCACAATCTCGGGCACCCGCCGCGACGGCTGGTGCTGCTGCACCTCGACGGAAGTGGCGAGGAACTGCCGGTGCACGGCGACATAGTGGTCGTCGGTGATCGGGAGGTCGGCTGGATCGGCACGGCCGCGTGGCACTTCGAACTCGGGCCAGTGGCGACCGCGATCGTGAAGCGATCCACGCCGGTCGGCGTGCCGGCCATCGTGCGATCGGCAGCTGGGGACATCGCGGCCGCGCAGGAGACCGTCGTCCTTCCGTAGGCCCGTTAGACCTCGATCTGGATGGTGATCGGTCCGTCGTTGGTCAGCGACACCTGCATGTCCGCCCCGAAGACTCCGGTCGATACCTCGGCTCCGCGTTCCCGAAGCCGGGCGACGACGTGGGCCACGAGCGGCTCGGCGATGGGTCCCGGCGCGGCCGCGTCCCAGGTCGGACGTCGACCCTTCCGGGTGTCGGCGTAGAGCGTGAACTGGCTCACCACGAGCAGGGGCAGGCCGAGATCAGATGCGGAGACCTCGCGTGCTGTGGCCTCGGGACTGCCGGCTGGCGCGTGCTCCGGCCCGAAGATGCGCAGGTCGTAGACCTTGTCGGCGAGTCGTTCCGCCGCGGCAGGGTTGTCGTCGTGGGTGACACCGACCAGGACCATCAGCCCAGGTCCGTCGAACGACCCGACCACCTCGCCGCCCACGATTACCTGAGCGCCCATTGCCCTCTGCACCAGTGCTCGCACGGGGTCAGCGTGTCATCATTTAGGGGTGACAACGACAGCCCCCGCCGTCATCGCGACCTATACGCGAAGCGGATTCACCGAGGGCGTCCATATCGGGCACGTGGTCGTGGTCGATCCGACGGGCGTGGTCGTGCGCAGCTGGGGCGATCCGAACCACGTCATCTTCCCTCGCTCGTCCAACAAGCCGGCTCAGGCGACCGCGATGGTGCGGCAGGGGCTCGACCTGCCCGTCCACCTGCTCGCGCTGTCCGCGTCCTCGCACAGTGGCGAGCGGATGCATCTGGCCGGGGTGCGGGAGATCCTCGACCTGGCCGGACTCGACGAATCGGCCCTGCAGACACCCGCCGACTTCCCACTTGATCCCATGGAGCGCGACGCATGGATCGCCGATGGCCGACGTGCCGCTCCCATCGCCATGAACTGCTCGGGCAAGCACGCGGCGATGCTGGCGACATGTGTCATCAACGGCTGGCCCACACAGACCTACCGCGATGCCGCGCATCCGCTGCAGCAGGCGATCCGCTGGCAGCTGGAGGCGCTGGCAGGCGAGCCGGTGCGCCATGTCGGGGTCGACGGCTGCGGGGCCCCCGTCATGTCGCTGACGCTCACTGGCCTGGCGCGGTCCCTGTCGCGCGCGGTCCAGGGCGAGGTTGATGACCCGGGGCGGCGGGTCACGTCCGCGATGGTGGCCTATCCCGACTTCGTCGGCGGATCGAATCGCGATGTGACGGCCTTCATGCGGGCCGTGCCCGGGCTGGCGGCGAAGGACGGTGCCGAGGGGGTCTACGTGGCCGCCCTGCCCGATGGCACGGCGATCGCCATCAAGGCGGAGGACGGCTCTGATCGGGCCCGGCAGGTGGCGCTGGCCACGGTGCTCGTCGGCCTCGGGGCCGATGCGGATGCCCTGGCCCCCCTGCGCACGATTCCGCTCTCGGGTGGCGGCGCGGTCGTCGGCGAGGTCTCGTCCCCGCTGGGGTGACGGACCTCACGCTAACTCCTGCTAGCGCTCGTGTTTGCAATTGCAAGCACCTGGGGCATACTGGAGACATGGCACGCATCGACGTCGGAGGTCTCGGGGGCTTCATCCGTGACCAGCGCGATCAGGCGCAGATGTCCCTTCGGCAGCTGTCGAAGGCGGCGGATGTCTCCAACCCCTATCTCAGCCAGGTCGAGCGTGGCCTGCGCAAGCCCAGTGCCGAGATCCTCGGCCGCATCGCCCAGGGCCTGCGCATCTCCGCCGAGACCCTCTACGTGCAGGCCGGGATCCTCGATCACCGCGAGGGCGATGAGACCGCGACGACCGCGATCGCTTCGGACCCGACCCTGACGGAACGCCAGCGCACCACCCTGCTGCAGATCTACGCGGCGTTCCAAGCCGAGAACCGTGCCCAGGCCGACCGGGCCGAGGCCGCAGCGATGACCACCGATTCAGACAGCAACGACCCCACGAAAGACCGAGAGGAAACACGATGAGCACCGAGAGCACGCCGACCAGCCCGACCGCACGCGTCAAGAAGACGTCAGCGAAGGCCGCCACGGCGGCGAAGAAGACCACAGCGAAGGCCGCCACGTCGGCCAAGGCCACCACCACCAAGGCCGCCAGCTCGGCGAAGGCCACCACCACCAAGGCGGCCGAGGCGGCCAGCAGCCGCTTCAGCATGCCGAAGATGGAGATGCCGAAGATGGAGATGCCGAAGTTCGAGATGCCCAAGTTCGAGCTGCCCAAGGTGGAGATGCCGAAGTTCGAGATGCCGAAGGTCGAGATGCCCAAGGTGAAGCTCCCGGACGTGGATGTCGCAGGGATGACGACGCAGACCAAGACCCGCGTCACCGACGCGGCGAAGAGCGTGCGCGGCAATGTCTCGCACACGGTCGACCTGATCCGCGAAGCGGTCGGCGTCTGACCCGCACCTGACTCACCGCAAGGGCCGCGCTCCTCGGAGCGCGGCCCTTCGTCGTGTGGGCAGGAATCTGGGCAAGCTGCATTGGATGCTGCGGCACCTGAGCCCGGCATGTCCGTCCCGACGGCCAGTGCCGCGACCGGCTCCACTGTCGACGTCCTCGGCACCGTCAAGGCGATTCGCGGCACGACCGTCGTCATGCGCTGGACTGCTATTGGCGACCGCTCCGGTCGTATCGCCCCGCACGTCCCGAAGTAGTCGCATACGTGCGGAAATGACGTGTGGGGGATACGCACCAAGCCCTCCAACAAACCCGGATTGCATCAAGAAGCAAACCGAAATCAGGGCGGGCCCTCGCTGAAGTACTTTGCGTTGTGGACGGATGGAAAGTGCGGAGAAGGGCCCGGCAGATTGGCCGGGCCCTTCTCTCAGACGCAGTTGGAACGCATATCTTGGCCAAGGGGAGAGCGTTTTGCTTGCCGCAGTGCCCGCAAGACGCCCCCTTGCCTCCTAGATCTCCTCAATGGGGCCATCCGTTGAGAAGCGCCTGAGGACGTTCCCAGTGAGCTTGGAGACGTTGTTCTCGTATTCATTCCAGGAGAGGCTTGCACACCAGGACATTGAGGAACTGCTAAACATTGCCCCTCCTTTCCCGGTCGAGAAGTAGACGATGTCACCACGTACCGACGGGTGCTCCGGTCCATTCATGCCGGAGTGCACGAAGTACTGCTCCTCAGGTACGAGACCCCAGTTGGGCGTATGTCCGTACGAGCTTGCCACGATCATGGTGTTCGGTGGGGTGCCCAGGAGCTGGTCGTATCGGTCGACCTCGAGGCCTGCGGCACCGTTGCCCACGAGCCCGAAGTCGCCGATAACCTCGCCTTCACCGATTCCCTCGACCATCCAAGCGAGCCTGGGGTCCTTCGCATCCGGCATCTGTACGAATCCGCATGACACGTCGAGGCCGTGGGATGTGTAGACGACACCCCAGACTTTGGCGGATGCGCGGCCGCGCATGCGCCAAAGTCCGCCACGCTCACCGCTCGTGCTGTGGTAGAGCTCCCCGGGTCGGGCGCGCCATGCCTGATCGCCGGACTCACCCTTTCGAATCTCCATCACCCAAGGCTTCTTGGGATGCTGGGAGGCGATCCAGTACATGCCGTTTCCGGCGAGGTACATTCCACGGCCGCCTTCGGCCAGGTAGTCCTCCCAAGACTCGATCATCTCGCGCGTGTAGTACTCGGGGTGTGATCCTGTAACCACCACGTTGTAGCGACGAAGGAGCTCGACGCCCTCATCCATGAGGTCATGATCCGTGGCGATGTCGAACTCAAAACCCTCCGATGTCAGCCAGTCGACCAACTGCAGGTCTGCCGGGAACTGCCATACAGAGCCAAACTCGTGGCGGTAGCGGGGACGCATGTTGAGGATCGGGCGTCGCCACGACGTGTACTGACAGCCTCGGCCATCAATGTGGTAGTCGTAGGTGGAGAGACCGTAGATCCATGGCCGCTCGTTTAGTTCGAGGTCGGTCTCCTCGAGCACTGCGACGTGGCCCATGATTGCCTGCGCGCTGGGCGCATTCTGCATCACCTGGGTATTCGCGTAGGCCAAGTAGCTGACGGTCGGCATCAGGAGAAGGATCTTCGCTGTTGCCGTGCCTCGGGGCGGCCGAACGAAGAACGGAATCCAGTCCTCGTTTTCGCCCTGAGTCAGGCGGATGGCATAGCAGCCGCTGGCAAGATCATCGGGCACTGTGAGTTCAAAGTCCTCGGCCCAGCGTGAGTCGTCCAAGGAGTCCTCGTGGAACCAGATGGCGCCGTATTGCTCAGGTGCATGCACGAAGTGCTCGGCGATGCCAGCCCAGTTCCAGCCCGTCATGGCTAAGTCCGGCTGGTTCACACAATGTCCGTGATGGCCATTGCCAGAGATGTCGCGAATGAGGTCGCTCGGAACTCCGTCGGAACCGATCTCGGACCCGAAATCCCATCTTGCGAGAGTGTTGGCGCTTTCAATCCGGTCGCCCTCGGCAAGTCGCCCAGCCGCGGCAGCGTCGAGCGCAATGTTGTAGACAGATGGCGCATCGATTTTGCCGTTGAAGTTGTTGAGGACCCAAGTGCGGTCCCCTCCCGCCGCCTCGGCGAGGCCGCCGATGATGACGGGAACTGCAGGAGCGGCGGGAAGAACGATATCGGCGACTGAGACTGTGGTATCGGAGTCGAGTGGGAAGACTTTGCCGAATCGACTGTTCGTGCGTGAGACGACGGCCCTCTGGAACAGTTGGAGTGTTCCCTGCCGGGCGTCTACTACGGCAGTGACCGAGTAGAAGGTGTCTGGAAAGAGCTGCCGGTCGCTTCGAACGATGCTCGTCCGTCCGGTGCCGTCACCGGTGATGAATGCGAGCGCTCCATCCTCATCGATAATCAGGGCCCAGCCCGAGCTGGTCGCGCTGTCCCAGCGGGAC
>JAPLBU010000391.1:7414-11659 GCA_026392575.1 Actinomycetota bacterium
CAGCGGGACACGAGTCCTTGACGGCCGCGCGTGGGCAGCATCGAACTGATGAAGGCGTGGATACTCAGGCTGCCCGAGCCAGCCAATGCGCCGCGGAGATCCGGAACCTCGACGTAGCCGCCCATTTGTGTGCGCTGGTTGCGGGCGGGGTAACTCCGGTTTACCACGTTGTCGACGACAGTCTCACGGGGGCCGGGGCCACCGGGATTCAGATCACCATTGACGACTCTGACGAGAGCGGCCTCATACTCTCCTGGATCGTCCGAGGAAACGTAGAAGCCGAGGGTCTCGCCGGGGGCAACGCTAGGTCGATCACAGTAGCCGCGAATGCGAAGCTTGCTCATGGGTTCATCACCTTCGAGTTGAGCGCGCTCTGGGTCGCGCGCAGCTTGTTGACTCTTGCCATGAAGACTGCGTGTACCGCTTCATCCTCGGTTGTGTAAGTCGTGTCATCGAGGAGAGCGCCTGCGGTGCCGCGGCTGGTCACGACCCCCACCTGGTAGGCCTCATACGGGCGCACGGCGTAGACGAATTCCTTGCCGATAATGGGCGCATTTCTGAAGAAGTTGAGCACCAAGTGCAGGTTGGCGCTGTGATGCGCCTTGAGTTGCATGGGGTTGCTTCTGTGCTCGTTGATCAGATCCTCATCGATCAGGGCGAGAATCTCACCGCCGCGCCGGCCGTAGAAGTACTCGATCCAGTCGGCCGAATGATCGCGGCACTGGTCCGGGCTAGTGACAGGCATTGTGGGGTCTCCGTTCTTTCGGTGGAATCTGGATGCGTGATTTGGGGCAGCGGCCATCGTCGTTCGATGATCGTCAACTACCGAGTCATGATTGCTCGTGACATGAAGAGCGCCGTTACCTGGAGCCGGGCGAAGTGGCCAGTGGCCTCCATCCGATCGACCGTATGCGGATTCTGAATACGGTCACCTTAAGCCACTGAAACTAGATGTCAAGGGTTATTGAGAAACCTGAACGCACTTGCGGACGGCGGTAGCTCACCGCCGCGCGGACCCTGATTACGTTGCGGTCTTGGAGCGGCTGGCTTTACGCACCGAGGGAACGATGAGGCGCCACGGTAGTCCCGGGACCGGGTATTCGCGCTCCCGGAGGAGGTCAAGCGGGCGATTCGCTCCGAGGAACTCTGCTGAGTTTGTTGCGATAACCGCGCCGTCGTCGTCTACGACGGAACTCGGCCGTGGCAGTGCCAAGATGTGGGTCTGCAGACAGGCCTGCAGCTCACCGACCACGATGTCGGCTCCACAGATACCGAGCAGTGAGCCCTGAACCTGCATGCGCCTACTCATCGTGACGATGTAACTGTTCGTTCCGCAGTAGTCAACGTAAGGGCTGGTGACGTGCAGGCTGTCATCATTCAAGGTCGTGAGGTACCAGGGTGTCTCGGAGTAGTCGTAGAAATCGAGCCGGCCCGGGTCAGTTCCCACAACGAGTCGTCGAAGGCCGCGACCATTCTGTTCCCGGTACCACCATTGGGGATCTGAGTTACTGGATGTGTGGACCGGGTCTGCGATGAAGCCAAGGCCATAGATGGGAGAGCCCTCCATGACCAACGTATCCAAGGTTGTACACACGGATTCCTGTAGATCTGGGAACTGACCCGTACTCCCCACCGTCGGGCTCGACACGGCCTCCAACACCGTCTCATGGACTTGATCGATGGCCGCGGAGATCCGGCTCGTGTGGGTTGCCACCTCTTTGAGGAGACTCCTCACGGCATCACGCTCAGACGCGGACATTCGGGTCTCCCTCCATGCTCATGCGTAACTCGATGACGTGATTCATTGCCGACAAGACGTGGGCTTCGGCTGTCGAGCGAGCTAGCTCTGGATCACCAGACGCGATTGCATCGGATATGGCCAGATGCTCGGACGCTGCCCGCTCTGGGGTGAGGGCAGGCGATTTCGCGAGCCACAGAAGTGGTGCGGCCTCCAACTGGAGCAGCATTTCCGCCTGGGTGAGTCGCTCGGATCGTGCGGCGGCTGCCACCTCGATGTGGAATCGACAATCAGCCCTGACAAGGCCAGCGGATGTGGTCTGGTCCTGCACTTTAAGGGCAAGAGCTCGCAGTCGTGGGAGCGCAATACCCCGGGCCCTCGCTGCGGCGAGAGCTGCGGCTCCGCCCGACACGACACACTTCACGTCGCGCAAGTCTCGAAGTCCATCGATCGATAGTTCAGAGAGTTCCCGTGTCAGCAGGCCGGTGGCATTGTCACCTGGTGCCTTAACGAAACTACCTCCTCCACGCCCTCGTCTGGTCTCTACGAGACCGAGGCTCCTTAACTCAGCGAGCGCCTCGCGCAGCGTCACGGTCGACACACTGAACTGCGCGGCGAGATCAGCCTCGCTTGGCAGTTGCGTGCCGTCAGCGAGGAGTCCCAAGGCAATCCGCTCGGTCAGCCGCCGGGCGATTACGTTCCCTTTGACGGCGTCGTCAAGCGGAACGAAGGCAAGATGACCGAGCCTTGGGTTTCCCGATTGGGCTGGGTGTTCGAGCACGGAATCTCCTCGTGAGTCGTCACACTCTAAAGGTTTGACATCATTTGTCCATTGTTTCGACGACTGCGCACATGCTATGCCGCGGCCGCCTGCCTCAGCAATCAGGGGAGCGAGTCCAAATCGTGACCGAATGGTTTCCGCAAAACGTAGCCATATGACATACCAAGTTATAGGTTTACGCCACCCATCCGCCCCCTCCTCCCGCATAGTGCCTGAGTAGGGGTGGCATCCGACCCGAGCGAAGGAACGACGAATGAAGCAATCGAGGCTACTTACCGTTGTGGCAGTTGCTGCTGCGCTGAGTCTTAGCGCGTGCGGCAATGACATCAAGAGTGCCGATGTGGCTGGTGCCTCATCGGCACCAGAGTCCAGCGCAGCGGCACCAGCATCCAGTGCAGCGGCACCAGCGTCCAGCGCAGCGCCGTCGGCAGCAGCGGTCGTCGCCGAATGGAACGTTGGCGGCAAGACAACGATCGCCGAGCCCGCCGCGGATTCGGGTGCTGGCAAGAAGATTGCTTACATCGGCTTCGGCAAGGACAACCCGTGGTCTGAGTACATGTTCAAGGGAATTGAGGACGAGGCGGCCAAGTACGGCGCAACGGCCACTTTCGTAGGCCCTCCGACATTCGACGCACAGGCTCAATTTCAGCTGGTTTCCGACATCGCGACAGCCAAGAACTACGACGTAATCATGATCGCAGCTGACGACGGCCCGAGCGTCGCACCGGCCGTCAAGCAGGCCATCGATGCGGGGATCCAGGTTGTCGGCCTGAACATGGCGCTGGGGGCCAACGCAACCTCAGCGGACATCCAGATTCCTGGCGTCACCTCGCAGGTTCTTGAGAACCTCCAGATGAACGCGGAGACCATGGCTGATGGAGTCATTCAGGCTTGTGAGGGAATTAGCCCCTGCAAGGTTGATGTGCTGTGGGGGGCCCGTGCACTCGCATTCGACAAGATCAAGCCCGACTTCTTCAACGCCAAGTTGAAGGACTACCCGGACATCAAGGTTGTGTGTGAGACGGATGCCTTCTACACGCAGGATATGGGGCGCACGCAGGCCGCCGACTGCCTCCAGGCCCACCCGGATCTGAACGTCATTGCCTCGCAGGCCGACGAATCGACCCGAGGAGCAGAAAAGGCCATCACGGCTGCGGGCAAGACCTTCGGACTCGGAGCTGGTGACATCAAGCTCACTGGCTCATACGCGAGTGAGTACGGGGTTCAGCAGGTACGTGACGGTAAGTGGCTGATGACAGTGAACAATCGTCCCGAGTCCGTGGGCCGCACTGGAGTTCGTCTTGCCCTGCTCGCGTCCTCGGGCCAGACGGTGCCGACGGTTGTATGGCAGGAGGACCTTGACGGCGCGCCCCAGGAGCTTGACAAGGCCGCGCTCGATGCGAATCCCAGCCTCAAGGGGCAGTGGCAGGGCTAGATTGCCCCGCCACTAGGCGATGAAGGAAGACCGACACCTGTACGCAGGAGGGCTCAGTACATGGCATTGACACTCTCACAGGATGGACCCCTCGTCCGCCTGTCGGGAATCACGAAGTCCTTTGGGGCAGCTCGCGCGCTGGATGATGTGAGCTTCGATATCGGACGGGGCCGTGTGCATGCGCTTGTCGGTGAGAACGGAGCAGGCAAGTCCACTCTAGGGAAGATCCTGGGTGGCGCCCTCCCCCCCGAGCACGGTGAACTCGTGGTCGGGGGGGAATCCGTCCGATAC
>JAPLBU010000243.1 GCA_026392575.1 Actinomycetota bacterium
AGAGGCGGACGGGAAGTTCGACAGCACCAGCACGCCGAACTCAGCGATCCGGTCGCCGAGGGCACCGATGACGTCGAGCCCGGAGGGGCCGTGGCCGAGATCCAGGTCCACGATTAGGGCCTCGGGGTCGTGCTTGTCGAGAAGTGACAAGGCGGCCTCGGCCGTATCAGCCTGATGCACGAGGAAGCCGCGGCCCACGAGAATTTCGCTAATCAGACCGCGCAGGAATGAGTCGTCCTCGACGACCAGGACCTGACGGGGAGTGGGCATGGTGAACACCGTACGGCTGAGATAACCGAATGTCTGGCGTTGTTGAGATAACCGAACTTTGGGGCCTCTCGAGTGATGTTGCTTCCTACCTTGTAGCTCTCCAGCTTTTCGCACTGGACTGGAAGCAAGCCGTTCGTAGGAACAGGAGCCCGATGTGACGCGTGATCGACTTCTTCTTGCTTTAGGCACGGTGACCGCTGTGGCTGCTGGTCTGCTGCTTGGTGCGGCACCTGCCTCGGCGGCGTCCTACACCCTGAACCTGACGATGGATGCCACGACGTGTGTCGTCACGGCACCGGCGACGCAGACCCTTCAGACCGGCGATTCGGTGACCATCACCAACACCGCAGGTGGAGCTTCGGGTTGCCAATTGTTCATTGTGGGAACGTCGAACCTCACAGGCTGGACTCAGACGTTGGGTGCTGGCGCGACCGTCTCCCTAGCGGGCTCAGCTTCAACCTTCTCTAGCATGGGCATGAATCCTTCAATCACGTTGGTCGTGGGAACCGTCTCGGCCGACATCTACACGGATCGTGCGGGTCGGGTGTCGACGGTAGCCACTTACTCCAGTAGCGGCGGTGGAGGGGGAAGTGGTGGGTCGGGTGGTGTAAGCGGAGCCACGTCAGGCTCCGGCCCCGCACCTCTGATGCAGCAGTTCGCTAGGCCGGCGATGGGCACCTGCGATGCCGCGCAGCCCGAGGGTCTGAACTGGGCAGGGGTTGCATCCGGCGGCTGGAGCGAGAGCTGGGCGCAGTGGGCGAACGGCGGCCAGGGCGGCACTGTGTGCACGCGGATGCTCGAGTACGTGAACAGCTGGCGTATCGCATCCTGACTTGAGTGGTCTGGGAAGTAGCGCGTGCGGATATCTCAACGGTGCGGCGCTCAGCACGGTGCACATCGATGCTGACGGTGATGAGTTGTCACTGAAGAGCTAGGCATTACGCAGCGAAGGGCGCTGTCGTTGTCCTGATGCGTAGAGAGCGGTAACGACCTCACGCGAAGTGACGGGGATAGCGCCCTTTGCTATTGCCTGGTCCCGATACTCATCGGGGATGTCGTAGTGATCACCCTCGAAGCCGCGTTCGGGGATCCCGAGCTCGCGTGCGAAATCATGCAGTTCGTCTACTGACGTGTCACTGATTAGATGGCACCAGAATCGATCGTGGGCGGGCCAGATAGCAGTGTCAACGAGGATCGCCACGATTACGCGAGCCCCGCACGAAGGCGATCCAGGGCCTCGTCAAGCACGGTGGTTCGCTTGCAGAACGCCCACCGCACGAACGGGGCACCGATCGATGGGTCGTCGCAGAACACCTGATGCGGAATGGCGACGACACCGGTGCGGCGCGGCAGGTCACGGCAGAAGGCCAGCCCGTCGACGTAGCCGAACCCACTGACGTCGGTGCTGACGAAGTACGTTCCCTCGGTCGGAATGATCCGGAAGCCCAGATCGGCAAGTCCCGCACTGAGCAGGTCGCGTTTCGTGGCGAGATCGGCACGGAAGTCGGTGAA
Source organism: Actinomycetota bacterium (assembly GCA_026392575.1). Taxonomy (GTDB): domain Bacteria; phylum Actinomycetota; class Actinomycetes; order S36-B12; family S36-B12; genus UBA10649. Next base: position 1,783 of record JAPLBU010000243.1, read on the forward strand.
GTACTCGTCGGGCAGGCTCAGGCCGAATGCCATCGCATGCTGGAACGGGCCACTGGACACATAGGACAGGTGCTGCCGCACCACGCGTACGGCGGCGATGAGCTCGACCGGTCCGGTCGCCCAACCAACCTTCCAACCCGTGAACGAGAACGTCTTACCGCCCGAGCCGACTGTGACGGTGCGCTCCCACATCCCCGGGAGGGTCGCGATGGGCGTGTGCTGGTGCCCCTCGAACCACAGGTGCTCGTAGGCCTCGTCGGAGAGGACGAGAAGGTCGTTGTCGATCGCGATCCGGGCAACCTCGGCCAGTTCGGCAGGCGTGAACACGATGCCGGTCGGGTTATGGGGGGAGTTGAGCAGGATAAGTCGCGTGCGCGGAGTGATCGCGACGCGCAGGGCATCGAGATCGGGGCGCAGGCCGGGTCCGTTCATGGGCACGCCGACTCGTCGGCCGCGTGCCAGCGAGATACCGGCTGCGTAGATGTCGAACCAGGGTTCGAAGACGACAACCTCGTCGTCTTCATCGACGAGTGACATCAGTGCGGACTGGATCACCTCCGACGCGCCGGTCCCCACGACGACCTCGGTGTCCGGATCGACGTCGAGACCGTAGAAGCGGCGCTGGTGCTCGGCGATTGCTGCGCGCAGAAGCGGCAGGCCGTTCGGTGGCGGGTACTGGTTGCCGCGGCCATCGGTGATGGCGGCAATAGCCACGTCCTTGAGGGCCTGCGGGCCATCAGTGTCGGGGAAGCCCTGTCCGAGATTGATCGCTCCCACCTCGGCTGCGAGCGTGGACATCTCAGCGAAGATCGATGTGGTGTGCTCCGCCATGCGGGGGACGAGCGGAGGCTGCCGTCTGGACATGCGTGAACGGTAGCGCGGCGCTGATGTGCCGGCTGGCCATGCGGCTAACGGCGTGGAGTGACGATGATCGGCAGCGACTCGGCGATGCCGACTTCATTCTGGGCACGCAGCACGCATGAGTAGCGGACGGACCGCATCGCGGTGATGACCGCCCGCCCGGCCTTCACGGGTGCCCCTCGTCGTGCCCCGCCGTCGACGGGCGTGCAGACCACGCGGGTCGAGACGAGGGTGCCGCCGTTGGCATCGGTGCGAGAAACCCGGAAAGCAGTGGTGCCGCGGTTCGCGGTACTGGCCTTGGTGATCCTCCCGACGACCGGCACCGCCGCCGGTGTCACGGGGATCGGACCGGCGACGGGCGAGTTCCCGTTGGCATTGCCAGCGATTCCCGTGACGTCGTAAGACGTTCCGTTGACGAGTCCGTCAACGGCACAGTACGAGGGGGCACCGTCGCGACGAGGTTCGGCGAAGCAGTTCCACGCCTGACCCGTCACTGGGTCGACGACCGTCGCTGCGAAGGCTGTGATGGGAGCGGCGTCGCCGGCGACGAAGCCCACGACAATCCGAGCAGACTGTGGTGTCGCCGAGAGCGTGGGTGCGACGGCGGGGATATCAGTGGGGCCTGGCTTGGGGACAGCGATGGCCTTGTTCGCGATGAGGAAGTCCAGTTGCGAAGCGACCCGGGTGTAGACACCGGGAAGGTCGATTGCGCAATCCTCGCCCCAGCTGACGATCCCGACGAGGCGAGCCCCGTCGCCGTCTCCGGCCACCAAAGGCCCACCCGAGTCACCATTGCAGCTGTCGATCACCCTGCCGTCATTGGTGAGGCCGGCGGCGCACAGCATCACGCGAGCATCGGCATCGGAGGAGCCGAAGCCCTTGAAGGTGTAGCCGCCGATGGTGAAGGGCGCACCTGCACCGCAGCTGGCATCGGGGAAGATCACGAGATTCCCGACCCGGAAGGCGTCGGGAAAGGTCTTCCCTGACGTCGACGTGTTCCCCCACCCGGCGACGCGCACACCACTGCCTGATGCCGTCGCGTTCGCTGCCTCCTCGACGGTGATCGGCTGCAGGTACGGAATATCGGTGACGGGCTCTGCCAGGGTCAGGACAGCGACATCATTGGCGGCGGACGAACGCTTGTAGTCCGGACTGGGCGTGACCTGGGTGACCTTCAGGAGCCGCAGGTCGTCACCCCGCAGGGTCGGGCCGATTCCGATCAGGATCTCCGACGGTCCTTGGATGCTCCCGGTCTTCTGGTCGACGACGCAGTGGGCAGCCGTCACGACCGTCGTAGGGGTCGTGAGCGTTCCTCCGCAGAACTGCGCCTGGAACGCACCCTCCTTCTGAACGCGGTCGGCGCTGAGGAGTGCCACGAGGAAGGGGAACTGCGAGGCGACACCGAGGTCGCCGTTGACGACAACGGGTCGAGCGGCGGGGGCCGCGGACGCCGACTGGCCAAGCGTGAGCCCGGTCAGCACGGTGGCGATGACAGCCAGCGTGATGACCCGAGCGAACGTCCGGCCTGAGCTCATGAGGCCACGCTACGTTGGAGGGGACGTTCACGGCCCGATTGGGGTGGCCGGGCTCCCTGATGGTGGAGAAAGCGAGCAGTTGATGCCGACAGCACTGATCACAGGTCCGACATCGGGGATCGGACGGGGATTCGCCGAGGAGTTCGCCCGCAAGGGATTCAACCTCGTACTCGTGGCGCGCGATGAGGTCCGCCTGAACGCGCTGGCAGCCGAGTTCGAGTCGACCTATGGCGTGGCCTGCGAGGTACTGCCTGCCGATCTCACCATCCGCGCGGATGTCGATCGGGTGGCCGAGCGCCTGGCCGATACCGGGAGTCCTGTCGGAGCGCTGGTCAACAACGCCGGGTTCGGGCTGAACCGCTCGTTCCTCACCGCGTCGGTCGACGACGAGCAGCGGATGATCGATGTGCTGGTGACGGCCGTGATGCGGTTGACGCGGGCGGCTGTTCCGGGGATGGTCGACCGTCGCACCGGCATGGTGATCAACGTCAGCAGTGTCGCTTCGTGGATCACCGGTGGCACCTACTCGGCTGCGAAGGCGTGGGTGACGGTCTTCAGCGAGAGCCTTGCTCAGGAGCTCGACGGCACGGGCGTGCGTGTGACGGCGGTATGCCCGGGGTTCGTGCACACCGAGTTCCACGAGCGTGCAGGGATCGACATGTCGTCGATGCCCGAATGGATGTGGCTGGATGTGCCCGCGGTGGTGAATCAGGCGATGCGCGATGTCGCGCGCAGTCGACCTGTCAGCGTGGCCGGTCCGCAGTACAAGGTCTTCTCGGCCTTCCTGCGGCACGGCCCTCGGTCACTTGGCCGGCTGGCCACCGCTTCACGTCAGCGCAATCCGCGCTTCGGGGCACGCGACTAGTCAGCCGGAAGCCAGGTGGGAGCCTCGTCGAGGGTGATCACCGTCCACCCGCGGAGCCGGGCTTGGGTCGCGGCCGCGCACGTCATGTCTGCGCACGCGACGGTGACAGGTGCGTCCGGCCAGGTATCGGTGACGGGCGGAAGCAGGGGTTCCACGAGCAGGTACTCGGCCGTGCGCCGATGGGCGCTGCGCTGGGCGAGGGCGATTGCCGGGAGCAGCTGTGCCAGTTGGCCGTGAGCCACGATGGCGAGCGGCGGCGGGGGATCGATGAGCGTGATCGACGCGCACAGTCGTGCGGGCAGGGCCGAGTCCGGCCCGTCCACAGGAGTGATGTCCGCCAGCACCAGGACCGTCGTCACGCCCGACACCCTAGGCTGCTGTCATGCCGAGTGAAGCCTGGAGCCAGCTGCGCGAGCAGATCATCGAGAAGGCTGTTGTCCGCGGGAAGGTCATCCTGTCCAGCGGTCGAGAGGCCGACTACTACGTCGACCTGCGGCGTGTCACGCTCGACGCGGTGGCAGCGCCCTTGGTTGGTCGGGTCATGCGTGAGCTAACCGCTGACTGGGCCTATTCGGCTGTCGGCGGCCTGACGCTGGGTGCGGATCCTGTCGCAACGGCGATGCTGCATGACGCGGCCCGCTCCGGCGAGCTGCTCGACGCATTCGTCGTCCGCAAGAGCGAGAAGCAGCACGGGCTGCAGCGACGCATTGAAGGCCCGGATGTGGCCGGCCGCACGGTATTGGCTGTCGAAGACACGTCGACGACGGGTGGTTCCGTGCTCACGGCAGTGGACGCACTGATCGAAGACGGGGCGACCATCTGTGGCGTCGCGGTCATCGTTGATCGCGGTGCAGGCCCCGCGATCATCGAGCGTGGAATGGAATACCGGGCCGCCTACTCGCTGTCAGACCTCGGGCTGGCCTAGCAGGATCGAGGCGCGGTGCTCCTCGTCGTGTGAGAGCACCTGCAGCATCAGCCCCTCGACATCGAGTGAGCCGAATGCTTCATGCTCGGCGCGAGCATCCCAGTCGTCGTCGGTCAGCTCGCGCAGGCGGTGCAGGAGAAGTGTGCGGCTGGCGAGCAACTGCGCGCCGGCATCGTCGGCGGTCATGCCGGCGAACCGCACGAGTGTCTGCTCCGCTTCGGGTTCCCACCAAGCGAACGAGGGCGTCATTCCTTCCTGTCGACCGATCACCATCTGATCGAGCCGGGGGAGCCACACCTCGGTGTCAACCTGGCTCAGGTGGCCGACGACGGTGGCCGCTGGCCAGCCGTCGCCGCGTGGCTCGGCGGGCGCTTCCTGCGCAGCGGAGATGACGCGGTCCGCCGACATGAGCAGCTCGACCATGAGCACTGATCGCTTGATCGCCATCGTGTCAGGCGGTGGAGCGCTCGCGGCGATGACGGATGACCTCGATGACGATCGGCAGCACGCTCACAACGACGATGCTGAGCAGAATCAACTCGATGTTCTTCTTCACGAACTCGATGTTGCCGAGCCAGTACCCGGCGAGCGTCACGCCGATGGCCCAGAGCAGGCCGCCGATGGCGCTGAAGGTCAGGTAGCGCCCGAAGGGCATCTTGCCGACACCTGCCGTGGCGGTGATGAACGTCCGCACGATCGGCACGAAACGAGCCAGGATGATCGCGCGTGCGCCGTACTTCTCGAAGAACTGGTGGGTCTTGTCGACGTACTCCTGTCGGAACAGGCGGGAGTTGGGCCGGTTGAACAGTGATGGCCCGGCCTTGTAGCCGATCCAGTAACCCGTGATGTTGCCGACGACGGCGGCGATGAACAGGATGAGGCACGCCGCGGCGATGTTCATGCCGATGGTGCCGCTGGCAATGAGCAGGCCGGTGATGAACAGCAGGGAGTCGCCCGGCAGGAAGAAGCCGATGAGCAGGCCGCACTCGGCGAAGATGAT
>JAPLBU010000310.1:0-647 GCA_026392575.1 Actinomycetota bacterium
ACGGGCCTGCGGCCCTGATTCTGTCGGGTCAGCGCACCAGAGGTCCGGCACCGACACGGCCCACGGCGCGGGAGGCCAGTCGCTGACCCTCCGACACGGAGCTGGCGAGGGTCGCCCCGCTCAGCCAGGCCGGCAGGAATCCGGCGGTGAACGCGTCACCGGCTCCGGTGGTGTCGACGACGTCCTGGCGCGGGGCCGGCTCGGCCACATGGCCACTGGCGTCGCGAGCGAGCACACCCCTGGCGCCCACCTTGACCACAACGGTCGGGACGAGGTCGATCAGCTCGTCGAGGGCCTCGTGCGGGTCATCCCGCCCGCTGAGGACGGCGGCCTCGTTCTCATTGGCGAGCAGTACCTGGAACTGCGGGAGCAGGTCGAGGAACATCGGCAGGTGCGCCCGCAGGGGGGCCGCCGATGCCGGATCCAGGCTGCGGGTCGCACCGGCGGCGACCGCGAGGTCGAGAACAGCGATTCCCGCGGCCGACGTAGCCGGATTCATCAGGGTGTAGCCGGAGAGGTGGACGTGCGAGTCGGCGGTGATGATCTCGCGGAGCGGCTCGATGACCAGGTGAGCGTTCGCGCCCGAGTCGGGGAACATGGTGCGTTCACGTCGCCGATCGACGATGACGACGCAGGTGCCCGTCGGG